>JAZREK010000015.1:0-2788 GCA_045660765.1 Clostridia bacterium | reverse complement strand
AAAAACGTTATATAAAACTTCACAAAAGATGTTTTGGTAGGAATTCGTTTTGACGAATTCCTACTCTTTTTACACATTAAAAAACGTAAAAAAACAAGGTGTCGCGTTTGCGACACCTTGTTTAATTTAACGATTATTCTTCGTCTTCCTCTTCTTCATCTTCTTCGTCTTCAATTTCATCTTCGTAGTCGTCATAATCGTCATCATCTTCCTCATCATCTTCGCCTCTCTTAAGGAAAAGAGATGTAGCAATAAGAACACATACGATTACTATAATAACGAATATTGTGATAAGAAGACCTTTCATAAAGCCACCGGACTTCTTATTTTTCTTGGAAGATTCTTTATCTGCCTTTGCAGTTTCTCCATCATCTTCAGGATTTTCGCTTATTTCTTCGCCGGTATTTTCAGCAATAGCCTTATTCGCTTCTACAAGTTCACCCTTAAGGGTTTTAATTTCACTTTCAAGAGTGGCTATTTCAGTTTCAAGAGCTGTTCTTTCAATTTCAGCTTGGAGTTCAATTTCAGCTATCTGCTTTTCAACTTCTTCAGACTTCTTGTTTGAAGAAATCGCGCTTCCGCACCAAATTCCGATAAATAATGCAATCGCACAAATTACCAATGCCGCGGATAATGTAATCTTTTTTACCTTCTTTTTCAAAGGAGTAACGCTTCTATAATTATTGAGTTGTTCCATATGTATCCCTCCACATATTTACTATTGCTTTTAGTATAGCACAAAAAATGACAGCATACAAGAAAAAAATGCAAATTTTGATTATTTTTTTGGAGCCCGAAGCAATAGTGAAAAGTGAATAGAAAACAAATAAAAAACCTCGTACAAATCGTACGAGGTTTTTGGTAGCTGAACTAGAATGTGCCTTGCTTCGCAATTCACCCTGCTAGGCAATAAAAAAACCTGCGACAGAAGTCACAGGTTTTTTGGTAGCCGAACTAGGATTCGAACCCAGACATACAGAGTCAGAGTCTGCTGTGCTACCCTTACACAATTCGGCTATAGCTATATTTGTTTTTCAAATGCTACCCGTATAATATACAACATTTAAAATTGTTTGTCAACTGTTTTTTTAAATTTTTTGAAACTTTTTCTATTATGTTTCTATTATGCACCAATTGTTGTTTTTCTATTATTTTTTTATTATCTCTTGACATTATTACCTATATAATAGTAAAATAAAGTGATATCGTATGTAATAATGGGAATATTGTAATTATCAAAAAGAAAGGAATGATTTTTGTGGCAATTACTGCACCAAGAGGTACTGCAGATCTACTTGCACCCGACATTCTTAAATGGAAATATATTGAAAAGAAGATATCCGAGATAAGTTCTCGTTTCGGATATAGTGAAATACGCACTCCCGTATTCGAGCACACCGAGCTTTTTGAGCGTGGTGTCGGCGACACAACAGACGTTGTGCAGAAGGAGATGTACACCTTTAACGACAAGGGTGGAAGAAGCATTACTCTTCGTCCCGAGGGTACGGCTTCCGTTGCGAGAGCGTTTTTAGAACATAATATTTATGCACAGCCCCTCCCTGCAAAGCTTTGCTATAACATAACCTGTTATCGTTATGAAAAGCCGCAGGCAGGCAGACTGCGTGAATTTCACCAGTTCGGCGCTGAATGTTACGGAACAAGCGACCCGGCAGTTGATGCAGAAGTTATCTCACTTGCAAAGACAGTTTTAAACGAACTTGGCATTGAAAAGCTTACACTTAACATCAACTCTATCGGTTGTCCCACTTGCCGTGCAAAATATAACGAGGCTCTTAAGAATTATTTCCGTCCGTATATCGAGGATGGTACACTTTGCGGAACTTGCCGCGAAAGATTTGACAAGAACCCTCTTCGTATTCTCGACTGTAAGAGTCCCGTTTGCGGAGAAATCGCTGAAAAGGCGCCTGTTCTTCTCGATTATATCTGCGACGAGTGTCACGACCATTTTGAAGAGGTTAAAAAGCACCTTGAAGCAATGGGCATTGAATACGTAGTAGACGGCACTATCGTTCGCGGTCTTGACTACTACACAAAAACAGTATTTGAATTCAAGACAGCTCTTTCAGGTACTGCAGGCACAGTTTGCGGTGGCGGAAGATATGACGGTCTTATCGAACAGTTAGGCGGTGCGCCTACACCCGGTATCGGTTTTGCGATGGGTATTGAAAGAATTATCCTTGCTCTTGACGAAGCCGGTGCGATGCCCGACCTTTGCGATGTCCCCGATATATACATTGCAAACATCGGCGAGGAAACAAAGCTTTTTGTAACTGCACTTGCAGATAAGCTCCGCAAGGCAGGAGTTAAGTGTGAAAGAGATTTGTGCGGTCGTTCTCTTAAGGCGCAGATGAAATATGCAGATAAGTGTGGTGCTCGCTTCTCGGTAGTAATCGGTGGCGATGAAGCCGAAAAGAAAGTTGCAAATCTTAAAAACATGGCAGAAAAAGAGCAGTTTGAAGTTAGTCTTGAAAATCTTGACGAGCTTATTAAGATAGTGAAGGAGTAATAAAATGGATACAATCAAAGGATTAAAAAGAAGTTTTATGTGCGGAGCGCTCCGCGAAGAACATATCGGACAGAGTGTTACCCTTATGGGTTGGGTAGCCAAGGCAAGAAATATGGGCGGTCTTGTATTCGTTGATATCCGTGACAGAAGCGGTATCTCACAGATAGTTTTCGAGCCTGATAATGCTCCCTTACAGGAAAAAGCTGCAGAGCTTCATATGGAATATGTAATCGCAGTTACAGGTAAGGTAAGAATGAGAAG
>JAZREK010000014.1:0-20357 GCA_045660765.1 Clostridia bacterium | reverse complement strand
CAGCACGTTACCCAGACAATAAAAAACGAAATAAAGAATAATGTATGCGGTCATGCGTTCCTTTTCTGCGGAACACGCGGAACGGGTAAAACCTCTACTGCAAGAATACTCAGTAAAGCCATAAACTGTGAAAGTCCTATTGACGGTAATCCTTGTAATCGCTGTGCGACCTGTCAGGGAATTGAAAACGGCAGTATTATGGATATTATCGAAATTGACGCAGCAAGTAACAGCGGTGTTGACAACATCCGTTCTCTTCGCGAAGAGGCGAGCTATACCGCTGCCGTTACAAAATATAAAGTTTACATCATTGACGAAGTGCACGCGCTCAGTCGTGATGCATTCAACGCACTTTTGAAACTTTTGGAAGAACCCCCTGCACACGTTAAGTTTGTGCTTGCTACAACGGAAGCAAATAAGGTGCTCGGCACAATTTCTTCACGTTGTCAGTGTTTCGATTTCAAGAGAATTACCCCTGACGACATTTATGGTCGTCTTGAATACATCTGTAATGCAGAAGGCATTATGGCGGAGGAAAAGGCGCTTCGTATGATTGCGTCCCACGCAGACGGCTCGCTTCGTGATGCGCTTTCCGCGCTTGAGCCGTGTATCGCATCGGGCAGGGAAATTGATACAGAGTTTGTGTCGGATTTCCTTGGCAGAGCAGAAAACGATACGGCAATTGAGCTTTGCTCAAATATTGCTTCTTACAGTGTTACAGGCGTTATTGAATGTATTGACAACGTTTGTTCGCGCGGTAAAAACCTCTCCCCCTTCATCGAAACTCTCATCCGCGCAATGCGAGATATGCTTATAATTTCAGTTTCGGGAAAAGCAAAGAGCGACTTTGACGAGGACGAGTACCAGCGACTTGAAGAAATTGCAAAAGGTTTTTCAACCGAAAGGCTTATTTATGCGATAAAAGTTCTTTCCGAGTCACTTTCCACAGCACGTTTTATGACAAGTCCCCGAACAGTTTTTGAAAGCGCACTTATAAAGCTTTGCACAAAAAACAATGACATAAGCATTGATGCTCTTTTGTCAAGGATTGCAGAGCTTGAAAGAAAAATTGAAAGCGGAGTTACGGTAGCACCTGTAAATGTCCCACAAAAGAAAAAGGTTGAGGAAAAGAAAACAGAAGAAGCAGTGAAGCCTGCTCCCAAGAAGGATATTCCTCCGAGCGAGTTTCTCTCCAAGATAAAAGGCGCGTGGCCCGAAGTGTTAAATGACCTTTCGGGAAGCATAATGCTTTTCACGGCACTTGGAAACGCCGAGCTTCGTGAGGAAAACGGTCGTCTTGCACTTGCTTTCCCCGACGAAGGCGGAAGAGCACTTTGCGATATGGTTCAGGACGGTATTTCCGAAATCAACAACGCAGTAAAGGCTCATACAGGTCTTGACGCAAATACTGTTGCAAGGCTTGAGAGTGATTTTTCATTCACTTCACAGAAAAAAGAACACGATCCATTGGACGATATAATGAATCTTCCAATCACTAATATCGAATAAACGAAAGGATGTTTTAAAATGGCAAAAGGCGGTTTCCCCAGAAATATGGGTATGGGCGGCATGGGTAACATGAACAACATGATTAAGCAGGCCCAGAAAATGCAGGAAGAAATGATGAAGGCACAGGAAGCTCTTCAGGCACAGGAATTTGAAGCAAGTGTCGGTGGCGGTGCTGTAAGCGTTAAGGCAAGCGGTAGTAAGGAAATCCTTGAAATCAAAATTTCTCCCGATGCTATTGATCCCGAAGATGTAGAAATGCTTGAAGATATGATTGTTTCTGCAGTTAACGAAGTTCTTCGTAAAACTGATGAAGCGCAGGCAAATAACCTTAAAGGTCTTACAGGCGGACTTAATATTCCCGGATTGTTCTAAGTCGCTCCGAAAGTTTTGCGTTTGGGGACAGGTCAATTTTTGTTACGCCTGCGCCTTACAAAAATGTCCCCGTCCCCCTATGCGAGTGAAGGGATCTCCCCTTAATAATCCCCCTTTTTGGGTTTCCTGTTAGGAGTTGATGTAGATGTATCCCGTTTCGTTACAGGAACTTATAGACGAATTTAATAAACTCCCCGGCATCGGTCACAAAAGTGCGGTAAGACTTGCTTTTCATATGATGAATATGCCCGCGGAAAAGGCACAGCGTTTTATAGATGCTATCAACAAGGCGAAAACCAGTGTTCACCTTTGTCGCGAGTGTCAGAATCTTACCGATAAGGATTTGTGCGATATCTGTTCGTCGCCAAGACGTGACAGAAACGTTATCTGTGTAATGGAAAGTCCCAAAGACGTGACTGCACTTGAAAAAACAAGGGAGTACAATGGTCTTTACCACGTTTTACATGGGGCAATTTCTCCTATGGATAACATTGGTCCCGATGACATCAAGGTAAAGGAGCTTCTCCCCCGTCTTACGAGCGAGGTTACGGAAGTTATTATGGCGACTAACCCCACAATTGAGGGTGAGGCAACTGCAACATACATAGCACGCCTTTTAAAACCGATGGGAATTACCGTTACAAGAATTGCACATGGTATTCCTGTTGACGGAAACATTGAATACGCTGATGAAGTGACGCTTTCAAGAGCTATTGAGGGCAGACGCGAAATGAAATAAGGCAGACATCGAAAAAGTCGGTCAACCGCAAGCAAAATATAAAATAAATGTTTTTTGCAGGTCCCGGATATTCCCAGATGACTGATAAAAGGCAAAAACAACTTTCATATGCATAAGAGAATCCCTGAAAATCGTATTTTCAGGGATTTTGCTTGCTTTCGTCCAACGCGCTCTCTACCGTACAATCGTACGCCGACGAGTTCGCGTTGAACAAATTTACCTTCCTTTTTCTTCGTCTGTCACATTAAAAAAGTCGGTCATTATTAACACCCCCTGAATTTCAGATTTCAGGGGGTGTTTTTTTGCCAAATGCACTGCACAAAAGAAATATTGCAGAGAGAATCACCATATAACTTGCTATTTCACCGATGTGAGCAAGCATTCCGCACACCACTGCAAAGAGCGAAGCTATTATTCCCCCGATACACAAGATTGTGGTTTTTGTTTTCTTTTTCTTTTTTGCAAAACCGAAAAATATCGGTATGTAAATTGCATACATAGTCACAACGGGAAGTTCGGTACTGTCAAAACGAAAATTCAGCGTGCTTATGTTTTGGTCCGTAATAAGATACAAAAGCCATAAAAAGCTTACTATAAACCCTGCGAAATACGAGGTTTTCATATTTTTATCAAAGACCTCGCTTGTTGAATTTCCGCACCCCATCACGAGTGAATTAAGTGCTCCGTAACACGAAATTGCAACAAACACGCTGAGCATACTTCCCCACTTTCCCACGATGTTTGAGAAAGCAATCTTTATCCCGTCACTTCCGTAATTTATAAGAGTTTCGCTTTTTACCGCCCCCATGATTCCAAGGTAATACAAAATATAGACCATTGATATTATTATTCCTCCGATTACGAGTGCAAGCGGAAGGTTTTTTCTGCTGTTTTCGAGGTTTTTGCCTATACTTGTAGCACTTATCCATCCCTCGTATGCAAAAAGCGTTGCAGTTACCGACGGAAAAAACGCTGTCTTGAAATCTATTGCGGTTTTGTTTCCGAGATTTGAAGCCAGCTCCCCTTTTTGTATTCCAAGCGTTATCATAAGAAATAGCGGTACAAGTTTCAAAATGGTCGTAACAACCTGAACCTTTCCCGAAATATATGGAGATAGCGCGTTGTGCAAAAATGAAGCCGAGAGAAAAACAAAGGATAAAATTATTAAGTAAATCTTATCTTCTCCACCGATTGTCAAAAAAGTGTACTTTGCCGTAAGGTATGCCAGAACGCTGACGAGTGACGGATAATATACCATAGCTGCAAAAACGCCTGCAAAGCGTGAGTATCTTTCACTGTTTACACTTTTTGAAACAGCATAAATCCCGCCTTTCTCTCCGCACGTGCTTGTGATTTGCGCAAAAGCCAAAAGGCACAGCACCATAACAATTGCCCCGACTATCCATGCTGTTACCGAATAAAAAACATTTCCGTCAGTAATTTTGTTTATGCTCTCGGTTTTAAAGAAAACCCCACTGCCGATAACGCTTCCTACAACCATCGAAACCGCTGTTATAATCCCATATTTTTGAGTTCTGTCTTTCATTATGCAACCTCCGGAAGATGTAATTATGAACATATTTGAAATTTTCTATTTTCCGCTTGTAAAAAAATAATTTTTAGTGTATAATGCTAATATTGGTGTTTTTTTACACCATCTTATTTTATTCAATTGGAGACAAAACGATGAGTAGAAAGCGTTTTTGGAAAAGATTTTGGCGATATTACAAATGGCATATTTTATTTTTGCTCCTCATAGTGGTTTGTGTAGGATTTATCCTTGCTAATGTGTCACAAAGCTATGAGCCGGATCTTTCTATATGTTATGTCGGGAAAACATATATAAACACACAAACATTTGAAGATAACAAGAAACAAATCGAAGAGGTTTTGTTTGATGCCAACAAGGATGAAAGAAAAGTCGCCTCGTTGAGTGCGTATCTCGTAGATACGGAAAGCGACCTTCACGAAGCGTTCGATACGCTTATGGAGAAAGATAGCTTTGACCTTGTCATTTCAGAGAAGACGGCATTTTCCAAGTATGAAGATAAATCTATCTTTGTTACGGCAAACGAATATGTAAATCTTTCTAAACTCCCCGTCGAAACATTAAAAGACGATAACGGAAGAGTTTATGCAGTATCTCTTGAAAAGTGCGCATTTTTGGAGAATATGGGCATTTTTGAAGCAACTGACCTTTACATCGCGGCGATTAACCCAAGCGATGGCGAAGAACTTACCAGCAACCGCAAAAACGGCAGAAACATCACCGGTTATATATTAACAGAAGAATAATTTTATTATTATAAACCATTCAGAAAGGAAGTTTTTTATGAACGAAGCAATTTGGTCTCTTGTGCTTACTTTTGCACCTTTTGTTCTCATTTTCTATTTCGGTATCATCCGTCCTCAGAATAAGCAGAGAAAGGCTATGCAGAATATGCTCGACGGTCTTCAGGTAGGAGATAAGATTGTTACAATCGGTGGTATCATCGGCAAGGTAACAAAGATCAAGGAAGATGAAGTTGTTATTGAAACAGGTGTTGCAAACGAAAAATCAACTATCAAATTCCAGAAGAATGCAATAAGCCGCGTTCTTACAATCCACGAATAATAAAAAGCACCTTCGAATATTATATTTCGGAGGTGTTTTTTCATGAACTTTATTTCAAATCTGCCGTTTAAAAAGTACGTCGTTTCTTTTCTACTCGCATTTATTATTACGCTTTTGGTTTTTTCTTTTTTAAGCGTGATATTCTCTTTTATTCCGCCGTCTGACTATATTTTGAATATCTGCACAAAATATGGTTATCTCCTGTCGGGATTCGTTGCTTCATTTTTCTGTGCGAGGGTCTCTTCGCGACGTGGTTTTTTAACAGGCGCGGTCTCTGCCGTTATTTACATAGCAATCCTTTATATGCTGGGTGGTGCGATTTTCAAAGCTCCCCTATTCACCACTAAGCTGGCTCGGGTTTTTGGTTTGTCCGCTTTGTGTGGAGGATTGGGCGGAATCTTGGGGATTAACAGTAAATAATTGCTAATTGCTATTGACTAATGAAGCTTTTTTTACTATAATAGTAATGTTATTTATAATAACAAAGGAGGAACAATAATGAAAGCAAAAAATGTTATTGCATTCTTGCTGGTTGTAGCTATCATTGTTGCATGTGCATACGTTGCAGCATTCGACGTTAAAATCGGCAATTTCCGAGTTCCCAGTACCTTTGACAAAGACAAGGGTATCAGACAGGGACTTGATCTTGTAGGTGGTTCTATCATCGTATTTGAACCCGATGTAAAAGACCTTTCAAAAGTTTCAGCAAAGGATATGGATAGCGCTGAAGCTATTATCCGTAACAGACTTGATGCTAAGAATTTCGCTGAAGCTACTATTTCTCGTCAGGGTAAGACGGGCATCCGTGTTGAAATTCCTGAAATTGATGATCCGCAGCAGGCTGTTGAAATGATTGGCGCTACTGCTGTACTTCAGTTCCTTGATGCTGACGGTAATGTAATTATGGACGGTTCAAAGGAAAATGTCAAAAGTGCAACGGCTATGTATGGTCCTGTAAATGAAACAAGCGGCAACGTTCACTACGTTCAGCTTTCTTTCACAAAGAAGGGTCAGAAGACATTTGCTACAGCAACTGAGGCTGCTGTAAACGCTGAAGCAGGCAAGAACATAATCGCTATCGCTCTTGATGGTAAGGTTCAGATGTCTCCCACAGTTAACGAGGTTATTAACTCTAACAGCTGTGTTATTACAGGTGACTACGACCAGGCAGGTGCCGAAAAGGTTGCAACACTTATCAGCTCAGGTCAGCTTCCCTTCGCTCTTAAGGATGCTGAACTTCGTAGCGTTGGTCCTACTCTCGGTTCAAACGCTCTTAAGACATCTCTTAAGGCTGCTCTTATCGGTATTCTTCTTGTAATGCTGTTCATGATTATCGTGTACAGACTTCCCGGTTTGGTTGCAAGCGTATCTCTCATTGCATACGTTTCACTTATAACTCTTATCATGGCAGGTTTCTTTGTACCTTCATGGAGAGTTGTTACTCTTACACTTCCCGGTATTGCCGGCGTTATCCTTTCTATCGGTATGGCCGTTGACGCAAACGTTGTTATATTTGAAAGAATTAAGGATGAACTTCGTGCAGGCAAGAGCGTTGGCGCATCAGTAAACAGTGGTTTCAAGCGCGCACTCGTTGCTATCATCGACTCTAACATCACAACTGTTATCGCATCAGTTGTTCTTTATCTCTTCGGTACAGGTACTGTTAAGGGCTTTGCTATCACACTCTTCATCGGTGTTGTTGTAAGTATGCTTACAGCGGTAACTCTTACAAAGCTCTTACTCAAGCAGATTGTAGGTTTTGGTATCAAAAACCCTGCTCTTTACGGTTTATCTAAAAGGAGGGATGCAGAATGATTAAGTCACCCACATCAAAAAGAAAAATCTTTTTCACAATTTCAATAGTTCTTATCGTAATAAGCATCGCTTCTCTTTGCATAAGAGGACTTAATTTCGGCATTGACTTTACAGGTGGTACAACAATTCAGTTCGACCTTGACAAGACAAAGTATTCATCAGCAGTTGAAGATAACCTTCGCAAAATTGTAAAGAATACTGTAAAGAAAAACGATATCACTATTCAGAAGACAGGTGAAAACGGCGTTTCAATCAAGACAGTTGAACTTACAAACGCAGAAAGCGACAAGCTTATCGAAGCTGTTAAGAAAGAATACAAGCTTGAACAGAAGCACGTTCTCGCAAACGACAAGGTTTCAGGTAGCGTAAGCGGAAGACTTATCACAGACTCACTCAAGGCGATTGCTCTTGCAGTAGTTCTTATGCTCCTTTACATCACTTGGAGATTCGATTTCCGTTCAGGTACAAGTGCCGTTCTTGCTCTTGCACACGACGTTATCATCATGCTTGGCTTCTACTCAATCTTCCAGTTCACTGTAAGCACAAGCTTCATCGCGGCAATTCTTACAATTGTTGGTTACTCTATCAACGCAACAATCATCGTATTTGACCGCGTTCGTGAAAAATCCCGTCAGGCAAGCAGAAATGTTAAGCCCGACGACATCGCTGATGAAGCTGTTACAAATTCTTACTACAGAGCTATCAACTCTTCAATCACCACACTTCTTACAATCGGCGTTCTTTATGTAATGGGTGTTGATTCAATTAAAGAGTTTGCTCTTCCCATCATCATCGGTATCGTAGCAGGTACTTATTCTTCACTTTTCATCGCAGCTCCTTTCTGGGCTTGGTGGAAAAATGCTGAAAAGAAATAAGACATATAAAACAAATATGTGAATAAAATAACACTATGAGAAATCATAGTGTTATTTTTTGTTTCAGGGGTTTTTTATGAAAAAATTTTGTTTATTTTTGTTTTTTATTCTGTTTTTATCAGGATGCAGTCACTCAATCACGACAAGCGGTAGCGTAAACTCTTACGAAAATCTTTCGGACAAAAAACAAGGTTGGGGATTTCGCAGAACCGAATGTGGCCCTGAATTCAGCGAGGATCAGGTAAGGCTTATGGCAGAATACGATTGTATTTACAAAGAAAGTGGCAAAGATAAAACCATATACCTGACATTTGACGAAGGGTACGAAAACGGTTACACGTCGCTTATTTTAGATACTCTTCGCGAAAAGGATGTGAAGGCGGCGTTTTTCGTAACGGGACAGTATGTGCGCGAAAATCCCGAGCTTATAAAAAGAATGGCTGCCGAAGGACACATCATCGGCAATCATTCGCTGAGCCACCCTTCCCTGCCCGAGCTTGATGCAGAAAAGCTAAAAAAAGAACTGATAGAGCTTGACCGCCTTGTCTACGGAATTTGTAACACGCACACAACTTTTTTAAGACCTCCACGCGGAGAATACAGCGAAAGAACTCTCGCTTTAACACGCGATATGGGTTACACCAATGTTTTTTGGTCACAGGCTTATGTTGACTGGAATGATGATGTCAGCGAAGATGAAGCCTTCCAAAAAATAACCGGGGGCCTTCACGACGGTTGCGTTCTCCTTTTACACGCTGTTTCAAAAGGCAATGCCGATTCGCTTGGTAAAGTAATAGACCACGCACGAAAAGAAGGTTATGTTTTTAAAAGCCTTGACAAATACAAGAAGTAATTTCCTTACATATTCATAAGAGTAAAAAGGCAACATAAACTTAACCAAAAGTAAGTAATCCCAACCTGCCTTAAACGGGGGAATTTCGGTATCTTTTGGTTTGTCATCCTTGTAAGGCACAAAGCATTACTGCCTCTTCCGCACCAAAATCTACTCTAAATTTCATCCGTTTCAGGTCAACGGAATTTTCAGAGAGCTGATTTTTGATTGCGGAAGGCAAAAACGCAGGTAATCCTGACGGATTACCGAGTATTTTAACACATCGAAAGCGGAAATCTGCCTCTGAAAATCAGAGTTCGGATTACTCGCTTTTGGTTAGGAGTGTGTGTTATGAAAATTTATAGGAAAATTATTTGTTGTATTTTTTCTCTTTTTATTTCAGGAGGAATTATTTATACCGATATGGTATATTCCTTTCCCGCGGATATTACGATGTATCAAAACGAACTTCACAATACCGCTTTAGGTGTTGGGGTAAGTATCGGCAATATTCCCGATGACATCTTTTTATCCCAAAGCAAAGACAATGTAACGCCTGTAAAAGAAGGAATATATCCTGTCACGCTGAAGGTGGCAAATATCCCGATAAGGGCTATTCGGCTGAAGGTCGTAGCACCGAAAAAGGTTCAGGCTTCGGGCGAATTTATAGGAATACGAATTCATAATAAAGGTTTGATAGTAACAAATCTTGCACCGATTTTATCAAACGGAAAAAAGGTGTCACCCGCACAAAAAGCAGGGATTCTTCCGGGGGATGTAATTATTGAAATAAATGGAAACAATCCTAAGGACAGTTCAGAGGTAACATCACTGTTGACCAAGAATTCGACAGTAACTTTAAAGCGCGGAAATTCTATTAAAAAGGTAAGTATTTCTCCCGAAAAAGACGATGAAAGCGGTCAGTTGCGTCTTGGATTATGGGTGCGTGACAGTAGCGCAGGTATAGGTACATTGACATATGTAAATCCCGATACTCTCGAATTCGGAGCTTTAGGGCACAGTATAAACGACGGAGATACAGGTGTTATGTTTGATGTCGCAAGAGGCACTATTGAAGGCAGTCACGCGCTTTCAATAGTAAAAGGCAAACGCGGATCACCGGGGATGGTGAGCGGTAGTTTTCACGGAGAAGAGGAAATGGCAGGGACTATATCAACAAACTGCGAAGAAGGGATTTTCGGCGATATTTTTCCTGCATATGCATTAGATTTTGCGGAATATCCAATAGGCGTTATGAGTCAGGTCAAATGCGGAGACGCCTCGATTCTTTCAGCTGTTAGCGGAGAGGTTAAGGAGTATAAAATTTCCATTTTGCGCTCGATGCCTTACGGTAGTGCCACAAAAGGACTTTTCATAGAAATTACAGACCCGTATCTGCTTGAAAAAACGGGCGGTATCGTTCAGGGAATGAGTGGAAGTCCTATTATTCAGAACGGCAGGCTCATTGGGGCGGTCACACATGTTCTTGTGAACGACCCCACCCGCGGATATGGAATTTTTATTGAGAATATGCTAAAAGAAAATTAAACAGAAACTGCCCTACTGTACAGCAAAAAAGGAATGTGAGAAATCACATCCCTTTTTGTTTAATATAAAAGATATTTTTCGCGAAGGCGCATAAATTCTTCCGATGACTCTTTCCACAAAGGGATAATCGGTAAAATGCTTTCGCCATTTTTTGCCGCATCACAAACTTCGTCGCAACACATTCTGTAGCGACCAAGCTCGCTTACTTCAAGGTTTAATTTGTCACCGTAAAGTTTTACAAGAGCATCAATAAGATGAAGCTGTGTATATACGGGGCTGTAAACTTCCTTATCAAAAATGCAAAGTTCTACACCATCGCAGGAAATTATTTCATCAACATAACCGGGACCACCGATTGCCGCTTCGCAGTACTTTTGCATAAAGAATACACCGGGAAGGTCTCTGCCGTTTAATTCCGCTACAAGCTCTTCACCGTTAAAGTAGTCTGCACCAACATATTTATAAGGAGTCGTCGTACGTCTGCCGAGAGCGATATTCGCCCCCTGCAAAAGACCTGTAGTAGCGTAGTTAAGTGCATTTTCTGCCGTTACCATATTGGGAGTGGGCGCCATCCACAAGAGACCCGTATCTTCAAACCACATATCGCGTGTGTAGCCCTCCATTTTGAAAACGGTAAGCTTTGCGCCGACATTTCTCGTTTCGTTATACATAATTGCAAGCTCGCCTATTGTCATACCGTGACGGAGAGGATAACGGAAATCGTTGTAACTGCAAACATTATGATATGCGAGGTACTTTTTCGCGATTTCACCCTCTACAATATCACCACGAAGGGGATTCGGACGGTCAAGCACGATAACCTCGGTACCAAGCTCTGCACAGAAAGAAATGAGTTTATACATCATCGCGGTAAATGTCCAGTGACGAAGGCCAATGTCCTGCGCAGAAAATACAACGGCATCAAGCTCTTTTATACTGTCCCCCATATCCTGCAAGGGCATTTTGTAAAGACTTTTAATCTCGATACCTGTTTTTGCGTCAACATCGGCAGAGTCGGAATAACATCCCTGGAAGTTTCCGCGCACGCCGTGTTCCATGGAGATGAAAAATTCCACCTTTGCACCGCCGTCTTTTATAATGTTATCCATAACAAAGCCACCGTCGTTATCTGTTGAGGAAACATTCATCATCAGTGCGACTTTCTTTCCTTTTATATATTCGCAAAGCTCAGCTGTCGCTATGCTTACTTCTCCTTTTGGCCATACTGTCACAATAAACACTCCTTCTTTCGCTTATATTTTAAGTTTATACTTTTGAAACAGTGCTTGCAACGATTTTTTTCATAATAACTTAATTTATTCTACGATTTCGATGTATTTTTTCTTGCGTATTTGAAGAAAATATGGTAAAATTTCATAAGAAAAGGATGTGAATAAAATGAAAAAAGTATTGAAATCAGCAATTTTCATTGCTATCATGCTTGTCGGAATTCTTGCATTTTCCGGCATAACACACGCGGCAGAAATCGTTTTGCCCGATATTATCAGCGACCATATGCTTATCCAGCAGGGTGAAGAAGTTTGCCTTTGGGGTAAGGCAGGTGCAGGAGAAACTGTAACAGTTAAGCTTACTGCCGGCGGTAAAACAGCCTGCTCCAGCAAAACTACAGCAGGTAACGATGGTTCATTCAAGGTGAATCTTCCTGCTATTCCTCGTCCCGGTGGACCTTACAATCTTGAGTTCACAACAGACTCTTCATCAAAAACTATTACTGACGTATTAGTTGGTGAAGTATGGCTTCAGGGCGGTCAGAGCAACATGGCTCTCCGTATGAGTAAGGCTTCTCTTTCTACACAGGAAATGCTTCCTGAAAGCAAAATCAACGATATCCGTCTTTTCATCAACACAAAGGATGAGCCGATGACAGAACGTGCAACCAATGTTGAAGGTAAGTGGGTTGTTGCAGATAAGGATACAGTAAAAGATTACTCTGCAATCGGTTACCTCGCACTTAAGGTTGTTTACGACGAACTTGATGTTCCCGTTGGCGGCATCTGTTTCGCAGTAGATGGTCAGGGTATGAGCTATTTCTCAGGTCCTACTGAAAAAGGCGGCGTAGGTAAAAAGGGTTACAACGCAAAATACGCACCTATCGTTGATTACAAGGTTCGTGGCGTTATGTGGAATCAGTTCAGCGCCGACAGAAACAACGCTAATTTCGCAAAAGACTTTAATCAGCTTATTAAGTCATGGCGTCTTGACAGAGGCGACGACGATCTTCCCTTTGTATTCATTACAGGTTACCCCTCTCCCATGAAATATTTTGCAAACTGGACAAATTCTTACATAATGGAAGACTGGAGTATTGCTCGTCTTGGTCAGATTGAGACATATTACAACACACCTAACACAGCATTCATCGTAACAATGGATCTTCCTCCTCGGCCGACAGATTCCGATCCTCTTCATCCGAAGGATAAGAGACAGACAGGTATCCGTCTTGGCAAGGCAGTTCTCGGTAGCGTTTACGGTAAAGTAGAAAACTGGCAGAGCCCTCACTACAAGGTTTCACGCAAAGATGGCGACGCTGTTGAAATTACATTCAGCTACGCTTACGGCGGACTTAAGACAACTGACGGCGAAGCTCCCAGATGTTTCTATGTTGGTAGAACAGAAAACAATCTCCGCGAAGCAAAGGCCGAAATCATAAATGAAAACACAATCAGACTTACTGCAGACGGTCTTAAGGATATCGGCTTCGTTTCATACGCTACAGAAGCTCATATGTATCCCTACACATCTGTAGAAGATGCAGTAATCAACACATATCCTGACGTAAATCTTGTAAACTCTGAAGGTCTTCCTGCAGCTCCCTTCGCTATCACAGTAGGCGAAGAAAGAAAAGAGAAAACTTTCAATAAATTCGCAACAATCGGCGCAAGATTCGATACAGTAAAGCGTGATCCTAAGCCTGCGAAGACTGAAATGCCCGTAGAAGCTCCCGCTCCTGTTCAGCCTGAAACTCCTGTTCAGCCTGAAACTCCCGTAGTTCCTGAAACACCGGCTACTGACGAAATCACAATTCTTGTCGATGGAGAAAAGCTCGTTTGTGACCAGCCTCCCGTTATTATCGAGGGAAGAACTCTTGTTCCCATGCGTGCAATCTTTGAAAAGCTTGGCGCAGAAGTAGCTTGGGATGGTACTACATCAACAGCATCAGGTACAAAGGACGGTAAGACAGTTTCATTCGTAATCGGCGAAGCACTTATCGGTATCAATGGCGAAAAGAGCGCTCTTGACGTTCCCGCACAGATTATTAACAGCCGTACAATGATTCCTGCACGTGCAGTTGCAGAAGCATTCGGTTGCACAGTTGGTTGGGACGGCGATACAAGAACAGTTATTATTACAACAAAATAAGTTGAACTATCATTCTACTAAAAATGGAGGACTCCTATGAAAAAAAGGATTTTATGCTTCTTTCTTTCATTAAGCATCATTTTAACTATTATTCCTTTTGACATAGCAGTATTCAGTTCATCTTCAAGCAACACAGCACTTTCGTATGAAAGTGCTGTTGCATATAGAGGAATAATTGATGACGCTATAAAAAAGTATGGCAATTATAGAGTGGAAAACTATATTCCCCAAGGCGTAGGTTTGGCAAGTCTGATTGATTTTGACGGAAATGGAACATTAGAACTTCTCATTGCCTGCGGACATGAGGAAATGGGCGATGAATATTTCTACGAAGTATTCGGGTATGATAACGGAATTTTTAAATTAACGCATACAAATGCTTGTGATTCTATGAGCGCGGGTTTTTCTATGGACTTAGCCAAATCAGATAACAAGGTATATGCCTGCACATCTATTGACACAATATGCGATACCTTGATTCTTTACGGAACTATGTCCGGTAAGAAATGGGTTTTCACAGAATATTACGCTCATGACAGCGGTGCTTGTTCCCCTGAAGATTGTGATTTTTCAGGAAAGGACATCTACACAATAAACGGTCAAAACACAGCTGAGGCCAATTGGTATTCCCAAATAAGAAAACACACCCCTCTCGACGGCGATACTTCGTATTCCAGGCGTTTTGGCCGAAACGGTCTGAATGAAACACTCAATATTCTGGACAGTGTAATATCTTCCGGTCAGAAAAAAATCACAGGTACATTAAACGAGGTTTTCATTAAAGACGGAACAGGAGACGACGTTTCTTGTTTAATCCTTACATTAGATTCTCCGCAGGATTTTAAAGTAATGGATATGTTCGGAGAAGAATATATCGAACACGGTGTAGAGGAAATACAACTTTCAATCAAAAACTACACCCCTGATATGAATGGTGCTTCCGTAACAATTACATCTTACGAAGAATTATTTGAAGGACATACATTCTACCACATAAGACCCGTTGTGATGATTGGTGCGATAGCTGAAACAAACGTGCCTCCGATAACAGTACTGTTAGACGGCATAAAGCTTAAATTTGACCAAGTTCCAATCATAGTTAATGATCGCACCTTAGTCCCCCTTCGAGCTATTTTCGAAGCGATGGGTGCAACTGTTGAGTGGAATGAAGCTACGCAGACTGTTACATCAACCAAGGGCGGCGTAACCATTTCTATGACAATCAACAAGGCTGAAATGTATAAGAACGGAGAAACAATCATCCTCGACGTTGCACCGCAATTAGTCGGCGGACGCACTCTTGTTCCTGTTCGTGCAGTTGCGGAAGCGTTTGATTGCAGAGTGGATTGGAATGGTCTTAAGAAAGCTGTACTCATCAATTCCACAATGCCTAAAATTGCAGAAGAATATAAAGAAATTGCTAATTTTGCAACCAGCCTTTGCTTTACATTAGAAGAGCAAGGCAGTGAAAATTATTTTAATCAAATGCTTCGGGATAACAAGTATATGCACGAAGTTCTGGATGAGCTTGATAAAGCCATAAAATTCCAGGAAGTAGCGCTTACCTTGGAAGGAATTGTGCTGGACGCTGCAAAGTTTGTTTTTGACGTTTCTTTAGGAAACTTTACCGGTGCAGCGAATGATATAGCAGGCGCTTTAATTTCAGGTGGATCAGAGGTTGTGTTTGTAGCTCTCAAACAAAGCATTCCTGATATGAATACATTTATATATAATCTGGGAATAACCGCTTGCGAGAAGCAACAAAATGAGATTGAAGCCTTAAAGACACTGCATTCAAAATTGTTGAACGGCACTTACACCGAGGCAGACGCAGCTTGCTATGTGTATTATTATTACCAGATAATGATAAATAACGAAAATTCAAAGCTGGCAGTAACTTTGTTGGAAAAAGAGCTCCCCCACGGCTTCTTTGAAAGCCTTTTAGAGTCTCTCAAAGAAGCTGCCGGAGCATTTGCCCCGAGTATAGCAGGTGATCTTCTCGATCTTGATTTGCCGGAAGAAATCTTTATGACTATTTTAGAAGAGTTTGCCCTCTTCTCTTGCGGAGAAAAAAACGACTTCTTCTTGACAATGGTAGAAAACATCAATCATCCCGCTGTAAAAGAATGGGAAACGAATGTTCTGCGTTATTCAAATATGATTAACGAAAAGTTGGCAACAATAAAATAAACTCAAAAACCGTCTGATTAATTCAGGCGGTTTTTTGCTGTACGGTTTGGGGACGGGGCATTTTTCGTTACATTTTTCTTGCAATCATATTTATACTGTGTTATAATAAAATTGGGTGATGAGAATGAGTAGAAAGCCAAGAGTATTAAGCAAGACTGGAATGTATCATATTATTTTCAAAGGTATCGGCAGGCAGAATCTTTTTGAAGAGCGCGCCGACTACGAAAAAATGAAAAGTATTATTGAGACAGTAAAGTCTGAAATGGAATTTGATCTTTACGCGTACTGCCTTATGACAAATCACGTGCATCTTTTTATAAAGGAAAAGAATGTCGGCGAAATTTCAAAAATCATGTCCAAAATCCTCAGCCACTATGCAACATGGTTCAACATTAAGTATATTCGCTCGGGTCCGGTATTCAACAACCGCTATATGAGCGAGCCTGTTGAGGATGAAAAATACTTTTTGAATCTTGTTCGTTACATACACCAGAATCCCTTGAAGGCTCGCCTTGTAGGCAGAGTGGGCCAGTATCAGTACAGCAGTTACCCCGACTATGTAAACGGCGACAGTTTCTTTACCGACGTTGATTTCCTCCTTGATATGTTGAGTGACAACAGAAGGACGGCTATTGAAAGTTTTATTGAGTTCAACGCATCAGAGGAAGAGGATTCGTTTGAAATCGCTTCATCTTATAAGAGGAGTGATTCTCACATAAGAAGAATTATCAAGAGCGAACTTGACATTGATGACCCCGCACTCATCAAAGGTTTTGATACGGAGCTTCGTAATGCCGTAATCAAAAAGCTTGTTGACGAAGTGGGAATTTCAAAAAGCGCACTTGAAAGAGAAATCGGTCTCTCCCGCGGTACTATTATAAGAATCTGCAAAGGAAAGCAGAAGAAGATTGCCAAGAATCTTATGGTAGAGCAGGTTAAAAAGCAGGCGGAGAAGAAGTTTGAACAAAAAGTGCCCCGTCCCCAAACTGTGCAGCAGAGGAGATCACTCCCGGCGGAACTTCTTTAATAATAGCCTTAGCGACCAACACTAAATTCGGTTTTAAAATATAAATTTCGCCTCATTCGTTGTTAAAATCCTCGGAAATATTAACATATTTCCTGCGTTTTTGCCTTGACTGAGGCGAAATTTATTGTTTTAAAACTCCCAAGGACCTCAAATGGATGAATTTTTGAGGAGATTTTAGTGCGGAGAACGCAGAAAGGCTATTTGCCTTTCAAGGACGACAAGCTGAAAGATGCCGAAAATTCGCCAATTAAGGCGTATTCAGTGTTGGCCGTTAAGGCTACAACAATCGACAAAAGCATATGTATCGAATTTTCGGTGCATATGCTTTTTTATGTTGCGCCAAATATCTTTCTTTGTCGCTTTTTAAGAAATTACCATATTTTGGAAAAAAGTTCTTGCATTAATTTCCAAAATATGGTAATATGCTAACTACAACAAAAAAGATTTGGAGGAAACAGTATGAAAACCAAGATAAAACTGCTTATTGCAGACAGCAATCCCGAACTTATCTCTCAGATGAAATCATTTTTCGGCACAAGAGAAACAATTGACCTTGTTGCTACCGCGACAGACGGAATGGATGCCGCAGAAAAGATCAAACACTTTAACCCTGACGTTGTCCTGATGGACATAGTTCTTCCCGGTCTTGACGGAATAGGACTTTTAAAATCAATCAACACTCTTTCCCGTTCTCATCGCCCTGTGGTTATTGTAATGAGTGGAGCAAAGCGCGAGCATCTTACAAATATATGCATGCAACTCGGTGCAGACTATTTTATGATAAAGCCGTGTGACAACGAAACAGTATATGAAAGAATAAACCTTTTGTGTATGCCCCGCCTTTCGCAGACATCGCTTAAGAATATTACATCCGGGGACAAAGTTCCTTCCATCGACACTCCCAGTGATCGTGCACTTGAAATTTCTGTTACAAAAACCATTCATTCAGTGGGCGTTCCCGCCAATATCAAGGGATATCAGTATCTGCGTGACGCTATCATTATGAGTATTAAGGATACAGAACTTATTAACGCCGTTACAAAACAGCTTTACCCCAAGGTTGCAACACGTCACAACACCTCGCCAAGCCGTGTCGAGCGTGCAATCCGCCACGCTATCGAGGTTGCGTGTATCCGCGGTAATGAAGAGGAGCTCTACAGTCTCTTTGGTTATACCGTAAGCAACAACAAGGGCAAGCCAACAAACAGCGAATTTATAGCAATGATTGCAGATAAATTACGCCTTGAAATGCTTGTATCCTGATGAAGAAATCTTTTTTATGGGGAATCCCCATCGGTTTTATAAACGGATTTTTTGCATCTGGTGGCGGAATAATAGCCGTGCTTGTGTTGCAGAAATTCTTTGACCTTGACGAAAAAAAGGCGCACGCCACTTCTATAATGATAATACTTCCCCTTACACTTGCCGGCACAATCATTTACACGATGACCGCGCCTGTGAAGTTTTCAGTTACTGCCACGTGTGCCGTTGCCGCAACAGTTGGCGCTCTTTTAGGGGCAAAATTACTTTCACGCCTTTCGGGAAGATTTATCCGAATAGGGTTTGGAATAGTAATGGTTGTCGCCTCGTGGAAACTGATTTTCGGAGGGTAAGATATGATTACATTACTGACAGGTTTTTTATCCGGAATAATCAGCGGTATGGGGGTCGGAGGCGGGATGCTTCTTATCCCCGCGGCAAAATTTTTCATGAACCTTTCACAACAAAGCGCGCAGGCGCTTAATCTGTATTGTTTTATTCCATCGTCGCTGTGCGCAATATTTGTGCATATGAAAAACAAAAAAATCGAATTCAAAAAGGCACTTCCCGTAATCCTTACGGGTGTGCCTTTCTCCCTCCTGGGAGCGTATATTTCAACACATATTTCACAAAGCCTTCTTTCCCGACTTTTCGGCGGATTTATACTGATTTTCGGTATCCGCGAGGTAATTTATGGAATCAAGCAGAACAAAAGTTGATTTTTTTACAGTTTTTTTATTTTTTCGACAAAAAAATCAACCAATAAGTTTGACACCTCGAAAAATTAGGAGTATAATATAAGGTAATTTCTTTTATATTCTAGGAGGCGTTTTATATGTCAAGAGTTTATAACTTTTCAGCAGGTCCGAGCATGCTTCCCCTCGAAGTGCTTGAAACCGCACAGAAAGAACTTATTGAATTCGGTAATAGCGGTATGAGCGTTATGGAAATGAGCCATCGCTCACCTGTTTACGATGCAATTATCAAGGAAACTGAAGCTAACTTCAGAAAGCTTATGAATATTCCTGATAATTATAAGGTTCTTTTCCTTCAGGGTGGTGCTTCAACACAGTTTGCGGCTATTCCCTTAAACCTTATGAAGACAGGTAAGGCTGACTACGTTGTTTCAGGACAGTTCTCTGGAAAAGCATACAAGGAAGCAAAGAAGTACGGCGATGCAAAGTGTATTGCTACTTCAGAAGATAAAACATTCAGCTACATTCCCGAAATCACACCCGATATGGTTCGTGAAGATGCTGACTACGTTCATATCTGCTACAACAACACAATCTTCGGTACAAAATTTCCCGAAGTTCCCAACGTAGGTGATAAGGTTCTCGTTGCAGATATGTCATCATGCATCACAAGTGAACCCGTTGACGTTACAAAGTTCGGTGTTATTTATGCAGGCGCACAGAAGAATATGGCTCCCGCGGGTCTTACAGTTGTAATCATCCGTGAGGGCCTTCTCGGCACAGCTCGTGAAGATATTCCCACAATGCTTGACTACAAGACAATGGCTGACAACGATTCTATGTACAACACACCTCCCTGCTATGCAATTTACGTTGCAGGTCTTGTTTACAAGTGGGCGCTCAATCTCGGCGGTCTTGAAAAAATGAAGGAAATTAACGAAAAGAAAGCTAAAGTTCTTTACGATTTCCTTGATAACTCAACTCTCTTCAAGGCAACAGCAGATAAGAACAGCCGTTCTATTATGAATGTATGTTTCGTTACAGGCGACGCTGATCTTGATAAGAAATTCTGCAAGGAAGCTGAAGCAGCAGGCTTTGTTAACCTTAAGGGTCACAGATCTGTTGGCGGTATGAGAGCAAGCATCTACAACGCTATGCCTACAGAAGGCGTAGAAAAGCTTGTTGAATTCATGGCTGAATTCGAAAAAAACAATAAGTAATAAAGAAGGTTTTAGTATGTATAATATTCTTACACTCAACAAGATTGCCGCTTGCGGTCTTAAGAACTTTGAAGCAGGCAAATACGCAGTTTCAGACAACTGCGAAAATCCCGATGCGGTTATTCTCCGCAGCTTCAGTATGCACGATATGGAGCTCCCCGAATCACTTTGTGCAGTAGCTCGTGCAGGTGCAGGCGTAAACAACATTCCGCTTGACAAGTGCGCTGAAAAGGGTATCGTAGTATTCAATACTCCCGGTGCTAACGCAAACGCTGTTTGC
>JAZREK010000013.1:0-7855 GCA_045660765.1 Clostridia bacterium | reverse complement strand
TTATTGAGCGCGAAAAAGTAAGCGGAAGATATTACACCGCCTATGAACTGAAGAAAAGCGCATATCAGAATAACACCGAACTGATTGAGGAAGAAATCGCAGCGGACTATATCGGCGATATGTTCAAGGATCAGAACGAGCTGACAGAGTTTATTAAGGCGAACAGAAGCGAATCAATCACTATCCGTGATATTTATTACGGTATTCTTGATCGCCTCGGACTTCTTGATGAAAAGAAAAAAGCACAACTTCTGTGGCGCAGGGCGTACAGAGAAGCTATGCAGAATAAGGATAAGAAGAGCGAGGGAGAGGTTAAAGCGAAGAAAAGCGACTTGAAAAAATCTTCAAATTATGATACAATAGTGAAGTATTCAGATAGAGGAATAAAACTTCCCCAAAATGAATATGCGAAGTTTATGTCAAGTGTGGGTACTGACTATTACATGTCATATAAAACACATAAAGGTCTGCAATATCAAAGCTGTGTTTTTGACGACAAACATATATTGTATGTTTATGAAGATGGAGGATTTGGAAAATACAAAGTTGTCGCAAGGGTAGATTATGCAGATATTGACATTGCAACTATGATAATGAGGGAGTTAAAAAATGAAGAAACTTACAGAAGTTCAGAACTTATTAACAAAATTGTTAAAATCCTTAAAGATAGACGAAGCAGCTATACTGTTTATAATGCTTACCTTAAAAAACGAATCAGCTCAAGGGGCAATGACGCTTTATATAAAGGAGAACCCCGAAGCAAAACAAGAGGAATTGATGGAAGCAGCAGTAGAACTTCAGAAAATAAGCGAGGAAATAACGGAGTAAAAAAATCAATAAATGGTACTCGCTTATCCGAAGTGGAGAATGACACTTCTTCTACAGAAGACACAACAATCAAAGCAATTCCACCGGGGGCGATGCCGAGGCGCGAGGTGGTAGTGCCGAGAAGTGTTGAGGAAGGGACGAAGGTAAGGCAGTTTGCGAGAACTGCGGCAGAGGCGGAGACGCTGACCGACAGGACATCTGAAGGTGTGCTTGAGAATGTAGAAAAGGGTAAATTCAATTACACTCCTATATCAGACAAGAGCGCTATGAACAATGCCTATGCTTCACTTGACGCAATGGGTGTTGAGTGGGTAGAAAATAAACAGTTTGGGGACGGGGCATATTTTGTGCAATAATTTAAAATTAAAAGAGCAAGCGAAATGCTTGCTCTTTTTTATTTGGTGAAAACTGTGTAGCATCACAAATTCGTATGGCATGCCACAGCCTTACCGAGAATACGGATGTTTTTACATTGCTTTTTCGTATAGACCATTGGTTTATACTTGGGGTTTTCTGCGATAAGTGTTACCGCGTCGTCGGTTATATACACGCGTTTTAATGTAGCCTCGTCATCCACAAGCACGGCGGCAATTTCGCCGTCGTCGACGCTTTCTTGTTTCCTTATAAATACTATATCACCATCTTTAATGCCTGCGCCGATCATTGAATCGCCACGCACACGCAGGCAGAAATCGGCACGCGTATCGTCAATGGGGGAGAAGAACTCGCACTCCTCCTCGGCGAGTATCGGCTGACCTGCGGCAATTTTACCAAGGAGAGGAAGGCCCCCTTCTTTTTTTGTGCTCATCTCATCCTCCCACCCCATAAGGTAGGCGGGCGAACAGTTAAATATCCTCGACATCTCAAGCACAGTTTCGTGCTTGAGATTTTTTATTTCTCCGCTTTCGTACCTCTGCGCGGTGGCTTCGCGCACACCGAGGGCGTTGGCAAGTTCAAGAAGCGTCATATTACATTCAAGTCGGCATTTTTTAATTCGTTCGTGTAATTTCATAGTAAATAGTCCTTTCTATAGGGCTTCTGATGTTATTTTAACACAAACTTACGTGCTGTGCAAGAAAAATTTTAAAAAACTTACGTAAAAAGTATTGACAATCGACAAACCCCTCGTTATACTCACTTACGTAAGACGTAAGATACGTCAAAAACAAACTTACACGAAAGGAAAGATGAACTATGAGATATTACGGTAAGTTTTGCATAGTATGTGGTCGCCGCATACCCGAACTTTCCCTGCGCAGAAGAACGTGCAGCGAATTTTGTCGCTCGCGCTACAAGTGTGGATATGCTCCTTATATCAAGTATAAAGAGCTTCCCTACGATGATCTGACATCAATTCAGGAGGAAGCGCACAAGCAGGGGATGAGTTACGGGAAATATATGGCGATGAAATATGAATCCCAAACAAAAAGAAGGAGAGATGCCTGATGCCTATGCTTATGGAATGTCCGTTTTACAAAAGGGACAGCTACTTAAAACTTAATTGCGAAGGCGCAACAATCAAGTTCCCCGACAAAAACGCAAGAAGTGAATTTCTGCTCGGCTATTGCGCCAACAGTTATTCGTGGAGAAAGTGCCCCATTGCACACTGCCTTGAAAACTACTATTTCAGAAAGGATGAGAATTGATGGCAAACGAAAAAGAGCGATTTGAAAAACGTATTGAAAGTTATAAAGAGGAAGTGCGCGAACTTCACGAAGAAATCATCGCACTTCGCCAATTGCTTGATATTGCGGCGGCGAACCTTGTCCTCGTGCTGAAGGATGAAAAATCCCCCTACAAATTGTCCAAGGAGGAAATTAAAAAAGCGCTCGGCAAATACCGCCTTTTTGCAAGGGAAGATGGCGGATTCTACATATTGGAGATACTTTCCGAATGAATGTAATCTGGACACCGCAACCGCGCCAGAAAATTTTTATGCAACGGCGTGAAAACGAGGCACTTTACGGCGGTGCGGCAGGTGGCGGTAAAAGCGACTGCGCAATTGCCGAGGCACTTCGCCAGGTGCATATTCCTCACTATCGCGGACTTATTCTGCGAAAAACGTATCCGCAATTATCGGAAATGGTTGACCGCAGTCACGAGATATACAAGCCCTCTTTTCCCGATGCGAAATATAACGAACAAAAGCACTCGTGGACATTTCCGTCGGGCGCGAAAATCTATTTCGGTGCGATGCAACACACCAAAGACAGAACGAACTATCAGGGCAAGCGGTACGATTTTATCGACTTTGACGAGCTGACGCATTTTACGTGGGACGAATACAGTTATCTTTTCAGCCGAAACCGCCCAAACGGCGCAGGAACTCGTTGTTATATCCGTGCACAGGCAAATCCCGGCGGTATCGGTCACGGTTGGGTGAAGGAGCGTTTTATAACTCCCGCACCGCCGATGACACCCATTTACGACGATGTGAAAATCGTTTTCCCCGACGGAAAAAGCGAAATCCGTCGCCGAAGTCGTATTTTCGTCCCGTCAAGCATTTTTGACAACGAAATACTGATGAAAAATGACCCCGAATACATAACGCGCCTTGCCGCGCTTCCCGAAAACGAGAAACGCGCACTTTTGTATGGCGATTGGGACAGCTTTTCGGGGCAGGTTTTTAACGAATGGCGAAACAATCCCGACGGCTACATCACGCGAAAAAACACGCACGTTATCGAGCCTTTTAAAATTCCGTCCACGTGGAAAATTTATCGCGGATTCGACTTTGGCTATTCGCGTCCGTTCTCGGTGGGGTGGTACGCCGTTGACCACGACGGACGGCTTTACCGCATCCGCGAGCTTTACGGCTGTACGGGAACACCAAATGAGGGTGTCCGCTGGGAACCGCAGGAAATTGCCCGACGTATCAGGCAGATTGAAAAAGAAGACACAAACCTTCGCGGAAAACACATAACGGGGATTGCCGACCCGTCCATATTTGACGAAAGTCGTGGCGAAAGCGTCGCCGCGATGATGGAGCGAATCGGCATCTATTTTGAAAAGGCGGACAATACACGAATCGCGGGAAAAATGCAACTTCACAACCGCCTTGCCTTTGACGAAAACGGCGTGCCGATGCTATACGTTTTTTCGACGTGCAAGCATTTTATAAGGACGATTCCCGCGCTTGTGTACAGCGAAAGCGATGTTGAAGACATCGACACCGCGACCGAGGATCATATCTACGACGAGGTAAGGTATATTTCTATGGTAAATCCGATAAATCCGCCTCCGAAAAAATACAAAGAAGTAGTGTACGACCCGCTTGAACTTACGCAGTACAACTTCTGCAGATAGGGGTGATGATTATGAAAAAGAAGAAATCTCCTCTTGATAAGGAAATAAAAATTGCCGACAAACTGACCGCTGTACTCGGCGAAGCGATAGACGACGAAAAACAGTTTTACAGATATATTGTGAAAGAGAAAAACGGCTCCGACAGTGGCGAAGAGGAAAAAATATTTGAAAAAATGGATATGCAGGCATTCAATAACGCCATCAAGGCACTTGACGCGCTTGCTGAAATAAAAAGAGGAATGTACGGCATACTTTCACCGCTTGAGGAAAGAAAGCTTGCCGACAACAAAAACGCAGAAAGCGAAAAAGAAGAAAACGAAACGGGCGTTGTAATTCTGCCCGAGGTGGAGGATGAAAAATGAAAATAACAGACATTTTTAAGGAGAAAGAACCTTCCGCAAAACGAAAAATCGGCGAAAGCGAAATTACGCTTGCCGCCGAGGTTCTGCGAGATTACAAGGAAGCCAAATCTTCCCTTGAAACAAGAATTGTCGAGGATGAACAATGGTGGAAATTACGCCATTGGGACACAATCGCAAAGGACGACAAAAAAGAAGGAACCCGAAGCGTCAGTGCATGGCTTTTTAACACTCTTGCACAGAAGCACGCCGACGCGATGGATTCATATCCCGAAGCGAGCGTTCTTCCTCGTGACCGCGACGATATCGAAGAAGCCGAAAAATTATCGGGGATTCTTCCTGCTATTATCGAACACAACAACTTCGAGGAAATTTATTCCGACAACTGGTGGTACAAGCTTAAACACGGCGCGTGTGCGTACGGCGTTTTCTGGAATAGTGGGTTGGAAAACGGACTTGGAGATATCGGTATAAAAAAGATTGACCTTCTGAACGTATTCTGGGAGCCGGGTATTACCGATATTCAGAAAAGCCGAAACCTTTTTATCGTAGACCTTCGTGACCGCGATGTGATTGAAAGCGAATATCCGTCTCTTCGCGGGAAAGAACTCGGAAACGCAATTGATGTCAAACAGTACATATACGACGATACTGTCGATACAAAAGACAAGGTGCTTGTCGTTGACTGGTACTACAAGGTGCGTAATGAAGAAGGGAAAAACATACTTCACTATGCAAAATTTGTCGGAAAGAACCTTCTTTTTGCTTCGGAAAATCTGCCCGAATACACGAATCGCGGATGGTACGACCACGGTGAATATCCGATTGTTATTGATACTCTTTTCCCCGAAGAGGGAACGCCTGTGGGATTCGGTCTTGTGGCAATTACAAAAAATCCGCAGATGTATATTGACCGCTTAAACGACGCAATTCTCGACAACGCGCTTATGGCGGCAAAACCGAGATATTTTGCAAAAATCAGCGCAGGCGTGAATGAACAGGAATTTTTAGACTGGTCACGCCCCATAGTACACGTTGAGGGCGATATAAACGAAGAAAGATTGCGTCCTATAAACGTTGCGTCGCTTCCGTCGTCGTGCATGAGTATTCTGCAGATGAAAATAGACGAGCTTAAGGAAACAAGCTCCAACAGCGACTTTAACCGAGGAAATACAATCGGTGGTGTAACGGCGGCGAGTGCTATTTCCGCACTTCAGGAAGCAGGTAACAAGGTCAGCCGAGATATGCTTAAAACAACGTATCGTGCGTACACACGCATAAACTACCTGTGCATCGAGCTGATACGTCAGTTTTATACCGAGCGTCGTTCGTTTCGTATTGCAACACCCGACGGCGGATACAAATTTTCCGATTACAGCAATGAAAAACTCCTTATACAAAAGGATGAAAATTCGCTTTACAGAAAATGTGTTTTTGATATTGCCGTCAAGACGCAGAAGAAAAGTCCGTACACACGTCTTGAACAGAACGAGCTTGCAAAAGAGCTTTTCCGTATTGGATTTTTCAATCCCGAAAATGCGACTCAGTCGCTTGCAGCTCTTGAAATAATGGACTTTGAAGGGAAACGTGCAATCGAAGAGATTATCAGGGAAAGGATGTAAAAAATGAAGAAGGATAAAAAGCGTACAACCCCCACCCAAAGCGCGCAGGCAGGGGATAGTATAGATGCTGAAACAAATGCGACAGTCAGCGCGTCGCAACGTGGCGAAGAGAGCCTTGACGCCGAAGGCAAAAGGGACAAGGATGCCCGGTTTGAAGCCCTTATTGAAAACGAATACAAAGAACAGTTTACAAAAAAGGTGCAGAAAATCATCAGCAAAAGATTAAAGGAGGTGAAATCTGTGAAGGAAGAAAAAGATACTATCACAGAAGAAAAGAAGGTCGAGCTTATAAAAAGACTTGTTATGGAAAACCGTGCGCTCAAACAGCGTTTTGATGAAGAAAAGCGCACAACAGAAATGAAAACACGCGCAGGTGAACTTAAAAAGCAGGTCGAGGAAACAAAGGAAGTATATCCCGATTTCGATTTTGAAGAGGAACTCAAAAAGCCTGAATTCACACGACTTATTAAAGCAGGTGTCAGGGTAAAGGATGCCTACGAAGTTGTAAACATCGACACTATTATCGACAGAAATTCGAAGGATGCCGAAAAAAAGGTCGTTGATTCAATCCGCGCAAAGGCAAACCGTCCTGCCGAAAACGGTAGCGAAGGCGGTAGCGGAATCCTTCTTTCGGGTAATGCTTCAAAGCTTACTAAAAAGCAGAGAGCAGATCTTGCAAAACGCGCCGCAAAAGGCGAAAAAATAAGTTTCTAAAAAGGAGAAAAATGAATGTTTAAGTTTAATTTACAGCATTTCGCCGCAGGTGAAGCTGTGCATACAAGCACAGGTATGGTAAACACCTCGGGCGAAATGACACCCTACGGCGAGGGCGGCCTTTCAGCCCAGATGAAAACATATTATTCTGACTATCTTATTGATATGGCAGAACCCAAGCTCGTGCACGACCAGTTCGCGCAGAAGTGCCCCATTCCCAAAAATGGCGGTAAGGTAATCGAATTTAGAAAGTTCGATCCCCTTCCCAAGATGACAACTCCGCTTATGGAAGGTGTAACCCCCACAGGTCAGAAGATTGATATGGGTACAGTTTCTGCAGAAGTAAAGCAGTACGGCGGATTTATTGAGCTTTCAGATATTTTGATGCTTGCCGCTATTGACAACAATCTTGTTCAGGCGACAAAGCTTCTCGGTAACCAGGCGGGCAGAACACTTGACACAATCACTCGTGAAGTGCTTTCAGGCGGTACAAACGTACAGTACGCCGAAGGTCAGGTTGCAAGCCGCGCCCTTCTTACAGGTGGCAGGGAAAACGATAATCACTATCTTACTGTTGATGCGGTAAGACGTGCTGTCCGTTACCTCAAGCTTATGAATGCCGAAACAATCAACGGCAGCTTCGTGGGTATTATCCATCCCGATACTGCGTACGACCTTATGAGCGATCCCAAGTGGCTTAATGTTAAGACATATTCTGACCCCGAAGGCATCTATCAGGGCGAAATCGGTAAGATTGAAAACGTTCGTTTCGTAGAATCTTCCGAAGCGAAGGTTTTCCACGCAGAAGACCTTACAAAGAATTCAAGAAATCTTACAGTAGAAAGCTTTGAAACCCTCTCATCTGACGGCAATGTGACAGAAGGTTGCGGTATGGCTTCTACATACAAGCTTTCTGTGAAGGAAGAGCTTTCAAAGGAAGATGCAACACGCCTTATCGGTGCAATGATTCAGGCAAAGCATGGCGATGCTTACGAAACAGCTACTGTTACAGGCATCAGCGTGGAA
>JAZREK010000012.1:0-41488 GCA_045660765.1 Clostridia bacterium | reverse complement strand
GGCGATGCCTCAAAAGTTGGAAATCTACGCACGGTTATTTGGGGTGCGTGGGATGTATGTATGAAGATATAAGGGAGGATTAAAAATGATACTTACCAAAGAACAACAAGCAATTTTAGATGGTGAAAAAGGCGAAACCCTTGCAAAAGTAATGAGAACACTTGTTATGTATGGTGATGCCTTTGAAGCAGAAAAACTTGTGCCTATCACATCAAAATATAATCATTTAGTAACATCATTTGGTCTTAAGGTTATGGCACCCGTATATGAACTTATGCAAAAACTTCTTGATGCAGGTGTGTGTTCTGAGCAAAATTTTTCAGTTGACCCAAGACCGCTTGATAAAAATGTTCCGGCAAACTTCTTGCAGAATCTTGTGTTCAATAAGTTTATGTACACAAAACAGAACTTTTATGAAAAGCAGCTTCATAAACTCGGTCTTATGAATGATGATGCTTTTACCTGTGCCTGCTATATGGATGAAGTTGGCAATAAACCTCAAAAAGGCGAAGTCCTTTCCTGGGCGGAATCAAGTGCAGTTGTTTATGCAAACTCTGTTCTTGGTGCAAGATGTAACAGAAATTCAGGAATTATTGATATAATGGGTTCAATCGTAGGCTATGTACCTTATTTCGGACTTCTTACTGATGAAGGAAGAAAGGCTACATGGGTAGTTAAAGTGCAGACAACAAAAAAACCCGAAGCACAGCTTTTAGGCTCTGCAATCGGTATGAAAGTTATGGAAGATGTTCCGTATGTTGTTGGACTTGATAAATGGATAGGAACAGAGCTTAACGATTCTGCCACATCATATCTCAAGGACTTTGGTGCGGCAACAGCCTCAAACGGTGCGGTTGGTCTTTACCACATTGAAAATCTTACACCCGAAGCCGTAGAGCTCGGTGAAAAACTGATTGCAGAGGGCGCAAAGGAATATATCATTGATGATGCTGAACTTGAAAGAGTTCAAAAAAGTTATCGCGTAGTATGGAAAAATCCTGATGCAGAGCCAAAGCTCTGTTTTGTGGGATGCCCGCATCTGTCACTTCAGCAGCTTAAGGATTGGACAGAAAATGTAGAAAAAGAACTTAAGAAAAACGGTAAGAAAAAAGTAGTTATACCTACAGTATTTACTGCTGCTCCAAAAGTTCTTGAAGCCTTTGAAAAGACCGTGTATGCTTCTCGTCTTAAAGCTACGGGTGTTATTACATCGTATATCTGTCCTCTTATGTATATGAATAATCCGCTTTGCAAAAAAATGCCGGTTATCACATCCTCCAACAAACTTCGTACATACACAAGTTCAAAATACTACAAAGACGAGGAGATATTAAACATTATTTCGGGAGGTAAAAGATAATGAGAACATTTAAAGGCAGGGTCGTTACACCCGGAACAGTTACTGCGAAGGCTCTGGTATCAACCGAAGGATTTAATACACTTGCTTCTTTTCAGATGGCTCTTCAGTTTGGCGATAAAGAAGTAAAATGTGGAGACCAGAACAATAAGGATATTCATGGAAAATCTATGATAGGCAAAGCTGTTTGCCTTCCTCAGACAATAGGTTCAACAACAGGTGGACTTGTACTCTACTGTGCTTGTGCGCTCGAAAAGAATCCTGCGTGTATGCTTTTTGCGAATCATATTGACTCACTTGCAGCTGCAGGTGCAGTTCTTGCTGATGTGTGGGTTGACAATATTTCGATGCCGGTAATAGATTGTCTTGGCGACGAGTTCTTGGAATATGTAAAAGATGGTATGGAAATTACTATAAAAGAAAACGGAATTGTAGAGGTAAGATAGTATGAAAAAGGCAAAGAAAATTTTACTTATAATAGGAATAGTACTGCTTTCGCTTATTTTTATAGCAGGAATTGCCATATATGCTTTATGGCATAATGAAATATCAACTGTTTCATCAATAAAAATGCTTGTAGAGGCAAATGAAGAAAACAAGAGTGGTCCCGTTTATATTATGGACGTAAGTGGAGATTACTACTTTGATGAATTTATTGCTCAGGGTGGAGTATCAAATGACGGAGAACTTATCCAATTTATAGTTGACAATATAACAAAGGGTGTTGTTCCAATCAAAATAGATGCTCCTGACATTGGTTGTTCATCATTTACTTCTGTGGACGAGAACGGAAAAAGATATTTTGGCAGAAACTATGATTTTTCCAAAACTACAGGAATGATTGTAAGAACTAATCCGGGTAACGGAAGATATGCTTCAATTTCAAGCGTTGACTTGCAGTTTTTAGGTATAAAAGACGGTGCTCCGATTGACAGCATGATGCAGAAACTTATTTCTCTTGCTGCACCCTATGCGCCTCTTGACGGCATCAATGAAGCAGGTGTTTCCTGTGGTATCTATATGTCTTATCAGGGTAAAGAGGATGAAGTTGTTGCAACAAATCAAATGTCAGATAAACCTGACCTTACATCTACAACAATGCTCAGAATGATTCTTGATTATGCAGGAAGTGTAGATGAGGCTGTTGAGCTTGTTAAAAAATATGACCTTCACGATAGTGCAAATACTTCATTCCACTATATGGTAGCAGACAGTACCGGAAAATCTGCAATACTCGAATGGGTTAATGTAAGCGATGAAACCGATACAGACGGAGCAAAGCGCGAACTTAAGGTTTATTATAATACTGATGATGCTATCCTCGGAGAAAAAGAAGAAGCAAACAAGTTTCAGTATATAACAAACTTCATCGTTACTCCTGATTATTACACCAATGAAGAGGATATGAAGGGACTTGACCGATACAATGCAATCGAAAGCAAAATCAATCCTGACGGAAGTAATGTGAATGGTGTTATTTCTGCTGAAACCGCTATGGATGTTTTGGAATTAGTCGGCAGAAGAAAATGGGATGCCTCAAACGGTGAATCTGATAAAAATACAATTACAGTATGGTCAGCTCTTTACAACCTTACTGATAAAACTGTAACTTGGGTCAGCAATGAAGAGTTTGAAAACAAAAAAGCTGTATTTACATTTGATTTTTCATATTTAGATTAAAACTTAACCAAAAGAGAATAGTCCGAACCTGCCTTAAACGGCGAAATTTCGGTATCTTTTGGTTTGTCATCCTAGCAAGGCACAAAGCCTTGCTGCCTCTTCCGCACCAAAACCTACTCAAAATTTCATCCGTTTCAGGTCAATGGAATTTACAGAGAGCAGAATTTATGATTTCGGAAGGCAAAAACGCAGGTAATCCTTGATGGATTACCGAGTATTTTAACACATTGAAAGCGGAAATCCGCCTCTGAAAATCAGAGTTTGGATTATCCACTTTTGGTTAAAAAAACAGGATGGGTTTTCCCCATCCTGTTTTTATCTGTTCATTATTAAATCTTCAATTGCACAACCTACTGTTTTCATTGCGCGATTGGTTTTTTTATACGCCTTTTTGATTTTAGTGCTGCTTGGCGGATCCATCAGCATACAAACTGCACCGCCTACAATTGAACCTGCAATAAAACCTTTGGCAAAATTTACTGTTCCTCGCATAGTTTCATCCTCCTTTATATTTTTAGTATAAAGGATTTTTCATTTTATATCCGCATCTTTTCAGCAATTTTTACACTTGCAAATCCGATTATAATTCCTATAATTGTGCCACCTAAAACATCTGTCGGAAAATGCACATAGAGGTACAATCTGGAAAAGGCAATCAAAATCGCAAGAACAAGCGCACAAATACCGATTTTTCTTTCACGAAGGAGAAGAATTGTAGCACTTATAACCGAAGCAAGAGTGTGTCCTGACGGGAATGAATAGTCGTGGGGTGCTGAAATTATAAGGTCTATCCCCTCTTTAACCTGAAACGGTCTTAATCTGTGAAAAAGCGGTTTTAATATTATATTACCGAAAACAAGACTTCCTATAAGTCCGATTGCAAGAATGATTCCCGTTTTTCTGTATTTTTTGCTGCAAAGCATCAAAAGCGCAACAGCAATCCATATCATACCTGAATTGCCGAGCGATGTTATGAAGACCATAACCTTATCCATAATGGGTCCTGTCATATATTCTCTTATAAAATCCAATATCGCAAATTCTGTATTAATCATTCAATCACCACCAATAATGTATTCATTATACCCTTTACTTATTTCAAAGTAAAGTTTTTTGCCTAAAATATTTGTTGAAAAATAGTGTCATATATTATATAATAGATTGAAATGTTTTTTAAGGAGCGGTACGTATGACAGTTACAGAGCGTTACGAAGCACTCAAATCAAAAGTTGTTAAAAGAAAAGAAGAGTTTGAGAAACTTATAAGTTTTATGGAAAATGAAACCGCATATCTTGATGCCCCTGCAAGCACTCGTTTCCACCTTTGCAGACGTGGCGGACTTTTAGAGCATAGTGTAAACGTAGCAGAAACAATGCTCCGTTTCAAAAATGCTGTTGCACCCGAAATCGACGATGAAAGCTGTGTTATAGTAGCACTTATCCACGATCTTGGAAAGGCAGGTATGCCCGGCAATCCTCAGTATCTTGAAAACGAACCTACTCCCAAGCAGAAGCAATATGGTTTCCCTGCGTCCATTCCTTTCAGAATGAACGAAAGTTTGACTTATTTAAGTGTTCCTGTACGTAGTTTGTATCTTGCTATTCCTCATATATCTCTTTCCGAAGAGGAAGTTCAGGCGGTTATGTACCACGACGGACAGTATGTAGACGACAATAAATCAGTCGCGACAAAGGAAACGCCCCTTCTTCTTCTTCTCCAGTATGCTGATACATGGAGCACATTTGTAACAGAGAAAGATACCAAGAGAAAGTAATCCCGAAAGGAAGAATATAAATGATAGAACCAAAGAATATACGAAACATTGCCATTATCGCGCACGTTGACCACGGCAAGACAACACTTGTCGACGCACTTCTTCGTCAGAGCGGTGTTTTCCGTGAAAATGCACAGGTTGAAGAACGTGTAATGGATTCAAACGATATCGAGCGTGAGAGAGGTATCACAATCCTGGCGAAGAATACAAGTCTTATGTACAATGATGTAAAAATCAACATCATCGACACACCCGGGCACGCCGATTTCGGTGGCGAAGTTGAACGTGGTCTTAAAATGGCTGACGGTGTACTTCTCCTTGTTGACGCTTTTGAAGGTTGTATGCCCCAGACAAGATTCGTTCTTAAAAAGGCGCTCGAGCTTAATTTGTCAATCATTATGGTTGTAAACAAGGCAGACCGCCCCAATGCGCGCCCCTATGAAGTTACAGACGAACTTTTAGAGCTTTTCATCGACCTTGATGCGACAGATGACCAGCTTGACTCCCCTGTTGTTTACGTTTCGGGCAGAGATGGTTGGGCAAGTCTTTCTCCCGACAATCATCCCGATGACCTTAAGGTACTTTTTGACCTTATCGTAAATCATATTCCTTCTCCCGAAGATACACGCGAAGGTTCTTTCCAGATGCTTGTATCAAACATTGACTACGACACATTTACAGGCAGAATTGCTGTCGGCAGAATCAATCGTGGTTTTGTACAGACTAATATGCCTATCACTATAAGCCGCGAGGACGTTACTCCTTATAATTCACGTGTTTCAAAGCTTTTCTCTTACAAAGACCTTGAAAAGCAGGTTATCGACGAAGCAGGCGCAGGCGAAATCGTTGCAATAAGCGGCGTTGAAAAAATCAATATCGGCGATACAATCTGTGCATCGGGCGTGGTTGAGCCTCTTCCCTTCACCCCTGTTGATGAGCCGGTTCTTTCAATGACTTTCAGCGTAAATAACAGTCCCTTCGCAGGACAGGACGGCGATTATGTTACAAGCAGACATCTCCGCGACCGTCTTATGCGCGAACTTGAAAGCAACATCGCGCTCCGCGTAAGCGAGACCGATTCTCCCGACAGTTATATTGTATCCGGTCGTGGCGAGCTTCACCTTTCAGTTCTTATTGAAAACATGCGACGCGAGGGTTATGAATTTCAGGTAAGCAAGCCTAAAACAATCAACAAGGAAATCGAAGGTGTTATGTGCGAACCTTTTGAAACTCTTACCGTAGATGTACCTGACGAACATACAGGCGTTGTTATGGAAGGTATTGGTGCAAGAAAGGGTAGTCTTACAAATATGGCTCCCGGTGCAGCAGGTTATACAAAGCTTGAGTTTACTATTCCGTCACGCGGACTTATAGGTTATCGTGGAGAACTTCTTACCGCAACAAAGGGTACCGGCGTTATAAACAGTGTGTTTGACCGCTATGAACCCGTTATCCCTGGTGAATTTTCTACACGTTCAAGAGGTAGTCTTGTAGCGTACGAAAACGGTGAATCAGTTGCATACGGTCTTTTCAATTCGCAGGACCGCGGACAGATGTTTATCGGACCGGGCGAAAAAGTTTACCAGGGCATGGTAGTCGGCGAATGCAGTCGTCTTGAAGATATTGTTGTAAACGTTTGTAAGCGTAAACAGGCAACCAATATGCGTGCGGCAGGTAGTGATGAAGCTCTTCGACTTACTCCACCTAAAGTTATGAGTCTTGAAGAAAGCCTTGAATTCCTTGCTGATGATGAACTTTTGGAAGTTACTCCTAATTTCCTTCGTATCAGAAAGAGAATACTTGATACTGACCTTCGCGCAAAGGAAGCAAACAGGCTTAAGAAGATGCAGTAATCTTGCACAATAAAAAACATTAAGAGCGTTTCGCATTTATGCGAAATGCTCTTTTTAATTTGATTTGGAACAAAGCTATTGACTTTTGACAATAGATGCCATATTATGAAACCATAATATATAAGGAGGTAATTTCATGAGAAAGTTTGAAATTCACGATCTTGATGTATCAGCATTCATTCAGGAACTTAATAAGTGTACCGGTCAGGTATGGCTCACCACTGATGAAGGTGACAGAATCAATCTTATGTCTGCCTTCTGTCGTGTAGTAGGTCTTATGAGCATTCTTCAGGGTGCAAAGTTCAGCCATGCTACAATCGAATGCGAAAACACAGAAGACGAAAGCAGACTCTTCAGACTCAACCTTTATGGCAAGGTTGAAGACTGATTAAAAACGCACAAATTTGCTGATCGTAAAATCAGTTTTAAATTTTAAGCCAAAGATTAACATAAAATCCCCCTTTCGCTCATAGGTTAGAGTGAAAAGGGGGATTTTTCTTTGAAATATTATATAGAAAGACGTGCGCGTATGCTCGCATGGTACATAATAGAAAACGAGGCCACAGTGAGGGCTTCTGCAAAAAAATTCGGATTTTCAAAATCGGCCGTTCACAAGGACGTTACGACACGACTTTCCGATATTGACCCAATCCTTGCCGCGCGCGTTAAGGAAGTTCTTGAAAAAAACAAAGCCGAAAGGCATATCCGCGGAGGACTCGCTACAAAACTCAAATACGAGTTAAAGAAAAATATCGCTAACTCCTGATTTTTGCATATATGCCTATTTATGTAAAATAGGCGAAAGTCTTTTATAGCAAAATATTGTTATAAAAGAAAGGACAATTGCCCTAACAAAGTTAAAAGGCGTGATTGTAGAAGACACAAGGCTTAATTTTACGGCAGCGCTGGCAGTCGGCATAAAAAGCGGCAACATTATAAAATAGTTGACAGCTGCAGCCGAGAGTGGCATAACGATACTTCCAAGTATCAATGCAATAATCGCGCCTTTTTTTGTCTTGTTAAACTTATAGAACAATCCGATTACAAGCACGAAACTTCCGTTCACTATGAGATTAGCAAATTCACCTACATAACCCGTTGTGCTGATTGTCAAATGGATTAAGTTCTTTATCAATTCAATTAAAAAACCTGCAACAGGACCTAATGAAAGAGCTCCGATTACAGCGGGGAAATCCGAAAATTCAATTTCAAGAAATCCCGCAACTTTAGGGATTATACTCCCTGCAATTTGCAAAACAAAAGCAATTGCAGAAAGCACACCTATTTTCACTAAATAACTTGTTTTATTCATTCCAAGACCTCCAAAAACAAAGTGCCCCGACATAATAATGTCGGGGCATAGTTTTATACTGCTTTGATTTTCTTCTCACATCCGGACTTTCTCCATTTGAAATGGATACCGTCGGTCACGGAATCACACCGTGTCTGCCATATGGCTCGCGGACTAAACAATGCTGTTATTACCGCCGGTAGGGAATTTCACCCAACCCCGAAGAATTACTATTTAGTTTGCTGCTGCGCCTGTTGTTGCGTTTTCTGCTGTTGCGCCTGTTGTTGCGTTTTCTGCTGCTGCGTTCATGCTTTCTTCATAAAGCTTCTTCTGTTCCTGAATGTATTCTTCGATAAATTTATCGATCGATTCGTTTTCCATTTTTCTTTCAACGCCTTCAACTTTTCCCACGATGAATTCGCCTACTTTTGCATTCTGAACATAAGCTTTATATTCTTCATATTCAGGAATTGTTTTATCAACTGCGTATCTCTTTATAACATGGTAACCATAGTCAGACTTAACGGGAGTTTTTGTATACTGTCCGATTTCAAGTGCTTTTGATGCTTCTTCGAATTCAGGAACCATCTCTCCTGCACCGAATGTGTAATACTGACCTGTTGCCATTCCGGGATCTTCGTTATAATCAGGAATAAGAGAATCAAAATCTGCACCTTCATCAAGGTTCTTAATAACCTCGTTTGCAAGCTTGAGTGCATCTTTTTCACTTCTTACAGTTTCTCCTGTCTGAGCATCTGTAATCTGAATAAGGATATGCTGTACTCTAAGTTTGTCTGCAAAGTCTGCATTAAACATTTCATCAATTTCTTTAATGTCTTCATCAGTAAGATGGCCGGGACCACCTTCTTCTGAAAGCTTTGTTACAAGTGCTTCTACCAAATACTGAATTTCGAAATACTGCTTTACTGCAGCTTCAGTTGTATGAAGGCCTGTAAGAAGTTCTTCTCCTGAATTTGCGAGAGCCTGCGCTGCAGCTTGTTCTGCCTGAGCCTTCATTTCTTCAGTTAATACAACACCGTTTTCTTCAGCAATAGTCTGTATCAAGGCAATCTGCGCAATTTCATCTTCTACGCCTTTTTTAAGGCCATCAATACCGCTTTTGCCTTCTTCGTCTATCAATTCAAGCCAATCCAAAGAACCTTGTTCCTGCTGAACCTTGTTTTCAAAAGTAAGGCAGTAGATGAGATTGTAATAAGCCTGAGTAAACTTAATGCCTGAAACTTCTGCTACTATAACATCGTTCATTTCCTTATTTACTTTTGAGAAGTCTGCAGCGGGAGTTTCAGTAGCGGGAGTCTCTTCTCCCTTCTTTTCACCACAAGCGGCAAAAAGTGTTACACACATAATAGCCGCAACTAAAATTGCAAATATCTTTTTCATTTTGTACATTCCTTCCTGCCTGCAAAATGCAAGCCTAAAATCTTTTTAATTATATACTAATCTTTATCATTTTGCAAGCACTTTAACACATTATTCACACTTTCAATCAACTTGTCACCTTTGAGGGATTTTTCGCGCAGGAGTATATACGGATTATCCCCTGCACCGAAAAGTATTTTCCCTTTGTTCTTTGTTGCCAAAACAGATATTTTTTCCACCAATTCACGGCTTAGTGATGAAATTTTAAAGATAACACCTGCTTCTGCGTGTGATATTTCACGGATGCCGATTTCCTGCGCCGTTACGCGGAGCATCTGAATATCAAGAAGTGCATACGTTTCATTCGGAATCTCGCCGTAACGGTCTTCAAACCCACCTTCCACGGCATATCGGTCATTCATATCCGCAATACCTGCAATCTGCTTATACGCCTCAATACGAAGGTTTGAGGTGGGAATATAGCTATCGGGAATAAACGCATTGACTTCAAGGTCAATAACAGTTTCTGCCTTTTCTTCTTTTTTAGGTTTGCCCATAGCTTCATTTACGGTTTCTTCCAAAATGGAGCAATACATATCATAACCCACACTTGCCATAAATCCGTGCTGTTCAGGGCCGAGAACATTTCCTGCTCCACGGATTTCAAGGTCACGCATGGCAATTTTAAACCCTGAACCAAATTCGGTAAATTCGCGAATGGCACGAAGTCTTTTTTCAGCAACATCGTCAAGGGTTTTATCTTTCTTGTAAGTAAAATATGCGTACGCAAGGCGATTTGTTCTTCCTACCCTGCCTCGAAGCTGATAAAGCTGACTAAGTCCAAGTCGGTCTGAATTTTCAATGATTATGGTATTCACGTTAGGAATATCAATTCCCGTTTCAATTATCGTCGTACATACCAGAACATCAATTTCACCGTCGTTGAGCTTCATCATAATATTATCAAGTTCGGTTTCGCTCATTTTTCCATGAGCAACCCCAACTTTTGCTTCGGGAACAAGATTCTGAATGCGTTGCGCCACGGTGTAAATACTTTCTACACGGTTATGAAGATAATATACCTGACCTTTTCGTGAAAGCTCGCGCTCAATCGCATTTTTTATAACAGCTTCATTATATTCAAGCACGTACGTCTGTACGGGATGACGGTCGTTGGGTGGTGCGGCAAGTACGCTCATATCACGTATACCTATCATTGCCATATGAAGTGTTCTGGGAATAGGTGTCGCACTTAAAGTCAGAACGTCAACATTCTTTTTCATTTCCTTGATTTTCTCTTTGTGCGTTACACCGAAACGCTGTTCTTCATCGACAATCAAAAAGCCCAGTTTTTTGAAAACAACATTTTTTGAAAGAAGTTTATGTGTGCCGACAACAATATCACATTCGCCACTTTGAAGCATTTTCAGTGTCTTTTTGGTTTGTGTAGGCGTTGAAAATCTACTGAGCATCCTGACAGTAATGGGATAATCGCTCATTCTTTTTACAAAGTTCTGGTAATGCTGTGACGCAAGGATGGTAGTGGGAACAAGATATGCCACCTGATACCCGTCCATTACCGCCTTGAATGCACCGCGCATTGCAACTTCTGTTTTACCATAGCCAACATCACCGCAAAGGAGTCTATCCATCGGTTTTGTGCTTTCCATATCCTTTTTCATTTCGAAAGTACTGCGAAGCTGGTCTTCCGTTTCTTCGTACGGGAAAGCGTTTTCAAAGTCATGTTGCCACGGTGTATCGGGTGCAAATGCGACACCCTGCATCTGTGCACGCTCGGCGTAAAGCTCTACAAGTTTTTTTGCCATTTCCTGAACACTTTCTTTTACTTTACGCTTTGCGTTTGCCCATTCATTTGAGCCGAGGCGGTTAAGACGAACCATCTTGTTTTCTCCGCCTGTATATTTGCTGACTGCGTCAAGCTGTCCTACGGGAAGATATAAAAAGTCTTCTCCCCTGTATTCAATTTTTATATAATCCTTGGTAACGCCACTTACCTTCATTCTGACGATGCCAAGATATTTTCCTATACCATGCGCACGATGAACTACAAAGTCTCCCACTTCAAGCTGGTCGGCACTTTTGATTTTCATTGTGTTTTCGCTTTTAACTGTGCGCGTTTTCTTTTTTTCAACAGCAAAAATTTCGCTGTCACTTACAATTGCATATTTTTCAAGGGGGTATTCAAATCCTCGTGTAATACTGCCCCTTACCACTGTTACATATTCTTTTGAAAAATTTTTCGGATCTTCGTCAAAAACAGCTTTTACATCTCTTTCATTAAGCATTTCGGCAATTTTTCTTGCTCTTAAAGTGCTTCCCGCAAGAATTACTGTCTTTACGCCCTCTTCATGCCAGCGCGTTACGTCAGAAATCAGAAATTCAATATTTCCGCTGTAACTGCTCATACCTTTTGCAGTTATTTCACATTCGGACTTTATTTCCCAGTCGGGACAACTGCGTCCGATTGCAGAGAGCGAAATACATTCCTTATCAGAAAGCGATGCAGTTATTTCGCTGTATCTGTTTATATGGTCGTATATATCGTTTTTAATGCCCTTATCGGCAAGTGTTTTTATGTTTTCCTCAATTTCCCATTCGATTGCTTTTGCACTTTCGCTCATACGTTGTGGCTCGTCGGTAAAAATAATATAATCTTCCCCTGCGTATGAGAGCATTGTTTCACGCGCGGTTTCTACATTTACGGGAATGATTTTTGCCTCTTTAAGCTTTTCAACACTCATCTGTGTTTCACAGTCAAAACTGCGAAGCGAATCAATATCATCACCAAAGAGTTCCATTCTTATCGGAAGGATACTGTCGGGTGAATAAATATCCACAATACCTCCGCGGACTGCAAACTGGCCGGGAAGATTTACCGTATCCACACGGGTATAACCCATCTCGGAAAGCTTTTCAGGAAGCGAGTTTGCATCTACTATACCTGCATATGAAAATGTGATAGAAAGGTCCTGAAGCTTATTTTTAGGAAGCACAAAATGGAGAAGCGACTCTACCGATAATACGGCATTCGCTCCCCCTGCAAACGCACTGAGTGCAGCGGCACGTTTATTTTCTGCTTCATGGCTTGATGCCTCTACCTTGTAAAGCAGAACCTCCTTGGGAGGGATGTAGACACACTCATTCTCCGAGAAAAACGATAAATCATCACACAGTCTGCGTGCTACTGTATCGTTGTGCGTTATTACGAGCGCACGCTTCCCTGTTTTTTCACAAATAGAGTTTATGAGATGTGCCTTTTGCGAATCTGCTGTTCCGCTTATCATCATCGGGAATTTTTTGTTTTCTACGCAAGATAAAATTTCCTTGAACTCTGCGGAATTTTCAAGTAGACTGCCAAAAACATTCATACAATCACAGCACCTTATTATTGAATCTGCTCATTGCCTCACTGACGCCCATTTTAAAAATGACGTTTAATATATCTTCTGTCTTTTTAATTGCACTTGTGACACTTTTTCCATCTTCTTCGCTGAATCTTCCCAACACATGGTCAACAAGGTCGTGTTGGGGCGCACCCACTCCAAATCTTATACGGGGGAACTTATCCGTGTTCAAAAGATAAATGATGTTTTTCATTCCGTTGTGTCCTCCTGCGCTACCGTCGGGACGGATACGGACTTTTCCCGGATCAAGTGTAACATCATCATACAAAACAATTATATTCTCGGGTTCTATCTTATAGAATTCCGCTGCTTCTCTGACACTTTGTCCGCTTAAATTCATAAATGTCTGCGGTTTTAATAAAATACATTTTTCTGTACCGATAAAACCTTCTCCATAAACACCTTTAAACTTTATTTTGCTTAATTTTACACCTATCTGCTCTGCAAGATAGTCTATTGCCACAAAGCCGACATTATGTCTTGTGTTTTCGTATTCGCGACCGGGATTTCCAAGTCCTACTATAAGATACATATCTTTTCTCCTTGAATTTTTTACATTCCACAATGCCGCCACGGAGTCCGCGGCGGCATTGTTATTTTCATATATTTTGCTTCCGTTCTGACAAATTATGTAAAGAGAGGACTTACAGAAACATCTTCATAAATACGCTCGATAGCTTCTGCGAAGATAGGAGCAACGCTGAGTATCTTTGTCTTCTTCATAATTTTTTCGTCAGGAAGTTCGATTGTGTTAAGGCAAACAAGTTCCTTGATAGGACTGTTTTCAAGACGTTCGATTGCAGGACCGCTGAGAACAGGATGTGTACAGCAAGCATAAACTTCTGTTGCACCGCGTTCTACAAGTGCTTCAGCTGCATGAACGATTGTACCTGCAGTATCAATCATATCGTCAACAAGGATAACTCTCTTGCCCTTGATTTCACCGATGATGTTCATAACTTCACTTACATTCGGCTTGGGACGGCGCTTATCAATGATTGCAATAGGAACATTAAGCTTCTGCGCAAAGTTTCTTGCACGAGTAACACTACCGAAATCGGGAGATACTACAACGACATCGTCCATATTGTCCTTGAATTTTTCTATGTAATACGGAGCCAGAATCGGAACACCCAGAAGATGGTCAACAGGGATGTTGAAGAAGCCCTGGATCTGTGCAGCGTGAAGGTCCATTGTAAGAACTCTGTCAGCACCTGCTTCTGCAATGAGGTCCGCTACAAGCTTAGCACTGATCGGGTCTCTTGCCTTCGCCTTTCTGTCCTGACGAGCGTAACCGTAGTACGGCATTACAGCAGTAATTCTTCCTGCAGATGCTCTCTTGAATGCATCAATCATAATGAGCATTTCCATAAGATTGTCATTAACAGGCGCACTTGTTGACTGAATTACGAAAACATCACTGCCTCGAACTGTTTCTCCGATGTTAACGAAGATTTCTCCGTCAGAGAAAAGTCCAACCTTAGACTCTCCCAAACTTACATTAAGCTTTTCTGCTATTTCTGCTGCAAGCTTAGGGTTTGAGTTTGCTGCAAAAATCTTGATGTTTTTTCCGTGTGTTATCATTTTGCAATTCCTCCGTATGATAAAATTAAAATAAATTATTTCTGATTTATATTACCCGTCTTATAAGGTTTGTGCATATTATAATAATAACGGGTTTATTAACGAGGGTATTACCCTCGGTTTAAGTCAAAAAGGCAAGCAATTAGCTTGCCATTTCATTACGTCATTCCTCCTGCGCTGATTCTTCGGATGCAAGAAACTCCTCATACTTTGCGAGGATTGCATTCTGAAGTTCTTCACGCATTTCTGTTGTTATGGGATGTACAATATCTCTGTATGTACCGTCTGTTGACTTTCTGCTGGGCATAGCCGCAAAAAGCTTTTCCTTGCCTTCAATTACTTTGATGTCATGCACTACAAAGACATTGTCGAAGGTAACGGAGACTACTGCCTTCATTTTTCCTTCCTGAGAAATCTTTCTCACCTTAATGTCCGTGATTTGCATAAATTCCCCTCCGAAAATGAATTTTTTAATTTTTTTTCATTTTTCTATTGATTTTTTCCCCCAATATGTATAATATCAAATAATAAGCACTATTTCAACAAAAAGTTTTACTTTTTCATTAATTTCCAACTTTTATATAAAGGCAAGTGATTTTTTTGAGCAATATTACCATTAAAAAGGATATGCATGTGTATCTTATAGGAATCGGTGGCGTTAGTATGTCCGGCATCGCACAAATGCTTGTTAGAGAAGGATGTACTGTTTCAGGTTCTGATCGTTCTAATTCTGTTCTTACAGAAAAGCTTTCGGAACTTGGTATTACTGTTCATATAGGACACAGTGCAGACAACGTGAAGGATTGCGACCTTGTAGTTTACAGTGCCGCTATTTCCGAAGATAACCCCGAACGTGTCAGAGCTCGTGAGCTTGGCATCAAGGAAGTTGATCGCGCCGAAATGCTTGGTGCTATCATGAAAGAGTATGAGTGTCCCATCGCAATCAGCGGAACACACGGAAAGACTACTACTTCCGGTATGCTTACGCATATATTTATGGAATGTGGTAAAAATCCCACCGTTACAGTTGGCGGCGAACTCGACATCATCCGCGGAAACGTACATCTTGGCAACAAAAAATATTTTATTGCTGAAGCGTGCGAATATCATCAGAGTTTTCTTCGTTTCTTCCCGAAAATTTCTGTTATTACAAACATTGAAGCAGACCATCTCGACTATTTCCGCGATCTTGACCACATCATTGAAACATTCCGCAGTTTGGCGCTTCTTACTCCCGAAGATGGAGCTCTTATCATAAACGCCGAAGATAAAAACGTGCTTCGTGCAGTAGAAGGTATTGACCGCAAAATTATAACATTCGGTATCAATGGTGATTATGATTACACAATTGACAACATGACCCACAATGGTTTTAACCATTATACATTTACTGTTTGTAAAAAGCAGGCTCCTATTGGCGAAATCAGATTGAGTGTACCGGGTATTCACAACGTTTACGACGCGTTGGCTGCATTTGCAACAGCTGATTATCTTGGTCTTGATGTTGAACACATATGCGACTCTCTCTACCGTTTCGGCGGTACTCATCGTCGTTTTGAAACACGCGGTATTATGGGCGGTATTATGGTTGTTGACGACTACGCACACCACCCGACAGAAATCAAGGCTACACTTAGTGCGGCACGCGATATGAAGTATAACGAGATCTGGTGTCTTTTCCAGCCCCACACGTATACGAGAACTTACAATTTCTTCGACGATTTTGTAAAGATTCTTTCTGAGAGTGGCGCTAATATTATCATCACAGATATATATGCTGCACGTGAAGCAGACACAGGTCTTGTTTCAGCACTTCAGCTTTCAAACGCCATTCCTAATGCCGTTTACAGAAAAACTTTTGAAGAAGCAGCTGAATTTATAAAAACACACGCAAAGCGCGGTGACCTTGTTATAACAATGGGCGCAGGAGACGTGTACAAAGTCGGAGATATGCTTTTATCAGATAACGAATAATTTGGTTTATAATAAAAAATGGTATCGCGTACGCGATACCATTTTTTATTGCTGTATGTCTTTTGCTATCTTTGAATTTTTATCCTTTGTGCTGTCTACGATTGTTTTTTCAGCTTCTACAGCTTTTCTTCCGGCTTCTTCTTTTGCAATTGTCTTTTTAAGATTATTTTCTGCATATAAGAAATTCTGTTCGTTTTCCATAATATCCTTCCTCCTTTTCCGCATATGTAGTATGTCCCATTATACGTTAAAAACCAACCTGAAAGCATATAATTCTTTATCGAAATAATTTCCAAATTCAGTATTGAATTTATGAGCAAAAAGAATTATAATGTAACTATCGGACACATTATCTTATTTTCGAACTACATTGGGCGAAAGGAGTCCATATATGGAAAAAAAGCTTTTGTTTATATATAATCCTGTCAGCGGCAAAGCTCAGGTTAAAACATTTCTTGCTGACATTATAGATATTTATGCATCGAAGGACTTTTCAGTAACTGTTCATCCTACCAAGTGCAAAAACGACGGCTATGAATACGTTAAAGCGCACGCCGAAGAATACGATATTTTGTCAGTATGTGGTGGCGATGGTATGCTTAACGAAGCTGTCAGCGCTCTTATGACAGTCGAAAAGGAAAAGCGTCCTCCTCTTGCATATTTACCGGCAGGAAGCACAAACGATTTTGCCGGAACTGTCGGTCTTCCCACGGATATAAGACGTGCTGCTAAAATGGTCGTTGACGGAAATCCGTTTTTCTGTGACGTAGGTATGTTTAACGACAAGTATTTTGCCTATGTAGCGGCATTTGGGGCGTTTACATCAGTTTCATATAACACTGCGCAAGAATTCAAAAATATTTTCGGACACCTTGCCTATGTTTTAGAGGGTATCCGCAAGCTTCCCACTATTAAGCCGATTCATCTTAAAATCAGTTTTGACGATATTATTATTGAGGATGATTTCCTTATCGGAATGGTTACAAACTCGCTTCAGGTAGGTGGTATAAAGCACAGCCTCGGAACGGCGATTTCCCTGAACGACGGTCTGTTTGAAGTTTTTCTGGTAAGACGTCCCAAGACGGCTACAGGATGGCAGAACATTATAACCGCCTTTGTTACGCAGGACCTTGAAAAAACTGAAGATATCATCTCTTTCAAGGCTTCAAAAATGAAGTTTGAAAGTGCTGATCCCATTCCTTGGACAGTTGACGGAGAATTCGGTGGCGACATAGCTACTGCTGAAATAACAAATCTTCAAAGAGCATTTTCAGTTATGATATAAAAAAGAGAGTGAAATCTTTTGATTTCACTCTCTTTAATTTTATGCGTATTTTTCAACAATCTTCGCCATTTCGGGAAGCTTTTTCTCAATATCTCGAACAAGCGCAAACTGATTTCTTGCACGGTCAAGATTGTGATTTTCACGATGAATCTTGAAGTATGTGTCTCCGTTAATGTGGTCTGCAAGGAAACGGATTCCACATTCATAAGTCATAAGAAGTGCCGAAATCGGAAGAAGTTCAATTTCTTTTTCTGTAAGGCACTCACCAAGCTCGCTCAAAAAGCCCTTTGCAAAAGCTTCGAATTTTTCAAGATCAAAATAGATTTTTTCCAGATTAGTTTCATCTTCCTCACAAGATGAAGCACCAAAACGAAGTGCATCGCCAAAATCGTAAAGCACCGATCCGGGCATTACAGTATCAAGGTCGATTACACAAACGTCCTTGTCCGTTCTTGCATCGAAAAGAACGTTATTAAGCTTCGTATCGTTGTGAGTAACGCGAAGCGGCACATCTCCACTTTCCATTGCATCTGTGATTTTTGACGCATATTTGCTGTAATCAAGTGCAAATTCAACATCTTTTTCAACACTTTCAAGTCTGCCGGAAAGATTGTTTGCCATCGCGTCACGAAGTTGCTGAACACGAACAGGAGTGTTGTGGAAATCCGCAATTGTTTCGTGAAGCTTTTCAGCGGGGAAATCGCTGAGCATACGCTGGAATTTACCGAAAGCATGTCCTGCATACATAAGTATTTCGGGCTTTTCCGCTACATCATAGCTAACAGTATTCTCTACGTATGTATACATACGGAAACAACCTGCTGTTTCGTGTCTGTAATAAATCTCACCTTTCTTGGTGGGAATGATACTCATAGTTTCGCGGTCGGGATTTCCGCCTGCGGCTTCTATTTTTTCTCTTATATGTCTTGTGACGTTATATATATTTTCCATAACGGCATCGGGGTTTTTGAAAACGTTAGTATTTATTCTCTGCAAAATAAACTTGGGAGATGTTTCACAAAGATATGTATCGTTTATATGCCCGTTTCCGTAAACTTCTGTATTAGTTCCCTTTTTGAACTTAGAAAGTATGTCCAGAATACTGAAATCCGTATTATATTCCATCGTACATTCCCTCCTCAAAAAGTTTTTTGATAGCCTCAACTACTTCTTCTTTATCTTCACGATATGTAACACCATACCATTTGTCGTCAGTAGTGAGAACTTTCACTTCTCTTCCATCTTCTTTGATAGAGTTGCCAACTATAATGGGAATGTAACATTCATCCTTAAGAGGATTCTGAAGATTTTTAAGGAATTTTACAAAATCTTCCTCAACACGAGCGAATATTTCGGGATGAAGTCCCCACATATTCATAGAAACAGTTGTATCAAGCGGAATTCCGCTATTCTTATCAAGACCTGAACACTCATCAATACTTTCAAGGTAACCATCTTTAACCACGCAAACGCCACGTGTAACAGTTCCGTTTTCAGTAAGAGTGTTTCCGAGTTTGTACCCAACCATACAAGATGAACCCGAGGTAACTTCGTCATAGATTGCCTTGAAAGCGTTTTTACCATAGTAATCATCAGCGTTTATAAGTATGAAAGGAGTCTTTAAGACATCTTTACAACAATAAACAGCATGGCCTGTTCCCCAAGGTTTTGTTCTGCCTTCAGGCACAGAAAATCCCTCGGGAAGTTTATCCATATCCTGCAGAACATACTCTACAGCTACTTTTTTCTCTATTCTTTTTCCAACTAATTCACGAAAGTCTTTTTCAATATCTTTACGAATAATGAAAACCACTTTATTAAATCCTGCTTTTATCGCGTCATGCACGGAAAAGTCGAGAATAACTTCTCCATTTGGACCTATTGGTTCAAGTTGCTTAAGTCCACCGAAGCGACTACCCATTCCTGCTGCCATTACAACAAGTGTAGCGTCTTTACTCATTAGAACATTGCTCCCTTAAACTATTATATATATTTATTATTATACTATATATTACAGGCTATGTCAAGTTTAACAGTGCCTTTTAAAACTGTCTTATCGTACGATAAATAGTCCCTCTTATTTGTTTCAAATTACATTGATATACGCTTTAATGCAGGAAACGAAAGGAGGTTTAAAGAGGCTTTTATATAAGAATCTTTTCAAAATCCATGGCGAAATCAAAAAACCTACTCTCCGATTGCTGAGAGTAGGTTTTTTATTTATCTTGTTATAAGCCCTATTTCTAAAGCTTTTTTAATTATTTCCGAAGCAATGGGCGCACATACAGTACCGCCACCGCTACCTGAATATTCTTTCATTACGCAAATAGCAATCTGCGGATTATTCGCAGGTGCAAAGCCGATAAACCATGCGTGTGTTTTCCCGCTACGCTCATTTTCAGCTGTACCTGTTTTACCTGCAACTTCCATTCCGGGAACCTGGGCTCTTTTTCCTGTTCCGCTTTCTACGCAACCGATCATATAGTCTTTGATCATTTCTGCAGTGTTGCTGTCTGTTGCTCGAGAAAGAGGTTTTACATCAGCTTTATAAACAGACTCTCCGTCTTCATAAAAAGCTTCAGACACCATATAAGGCTGCATTATAACGCCTTCGTTTGCAATAGCACATGCAACAAGCGCCATATTAAAAGGACTTACCCTTAGTTTTCCCTGTCCGATGGCAGTGGATGCAAGTGCTACACTATCAAGTTCTTCAAATGCACCATCATCCGCTTTGGTAGAAATATCAAACGGAACTTTCTTTGTCACATAAAAATCTTTCGCCTTCTCTTCAAGAGCTTTGGCGCCTACTTTTTGTGACAAACTGCTGAAATATACATTGCTTGATACAGTTATAGCATCGGACATATCTATTCTTCCGTAAGCTTTTCCGCCTGCGTTTTTAAAAGTTCGTCCGCCGATTGACACCTTACCCCTGTCATCTAAAACAAAATCTTCGTAACCTTCTTCTATGCCTGCCGTTGCTGTAACTACCTTAAAGGTGGAGCCCGGAGCATGAAGTCCCTGCGTTGCTCTTGAAACAAACGGACTATCTCCACTTTCGCTGAGTTCATCCCACTTTTCTATAAGTTTTGTTTCGTTGGGATCAAATGTAGGCGATGAATAGAGACAATAAACCTCACCCGTTACAGGGTTGAGTGCCACTACGCTTCCATGTTCGTTTCCAAGAAGTTTCGCCGCCAGTTCAGTTATAGAATGGTCAAGAGTCAAAGAAAGGTTCGCCCCTTTTGAAAGCGGATCTTCCTCATCCTCCTCATCATCGTCGTTTCGTTCTTTTCTCAAAACATCAATTACCGATTCTGTTTTAAGCAGATAATCGTTAAATTCAAGCTCAATATTTGTTTTTCCGTAAGTACGGCTGTTATATCCTATCGTATGGGCATAGAGAGAACCATACGGATATACTCTTTCCTGCTTATCTTCATCCTGAATACTTTGAGCAAGAATTTCACCGGATCGGTCGTAAATTGCTCCTCTGAGCACTTTTCTTTCTTTTTCCCATATTCTTTGATTATGAGTATTCTTAACCACCTCAGGTGATTTGAAAATCGTGAAATATGTAAGATAACCTACAAGCACAAGGAAAAGGGTAAGCACCGTAACCATAACCGTTATTATTCGTTTATTCAATTTCATCGGTTACTTCCCCCTTTACAGAACTTATTGCCTGCAGAATACCCATCACAATAAATGTTGTCATCATACTGCTTCCTCCAAAGCTGATGAAAGGAAGAGTTATACCTGTAAGAGGTATGAGTTTCGTAACGCCGCCGACAATTATGAATGTTTGTACGCCGAGCATAACACTCATACCCATTGCCACAGCCTTATTAAATTCATTTGTACTGCTGAGCGATATTTTAAATCCTCTATATGCGAGAAGGAAGTACAGCATCAGTATTGCAACGCCGCCCAAAACGCCCATCTCTTCACATATTGCAGAGAATATAAAGTCACTTGAAACAATCGGAATCAGATACGGACTTCCCGCACCTATTCCTCTGCCTGCAAATCCGCCTGCACCTATTGCAAAGAGCGACTGTGTTATCTGGTATCCCTTGCCGGTTATATCAGCGAACGGGTCAAGCCATACTGCCACTCGGTCTTGTATATGGCTCATAAATTTTACGCCGATAAACGCTGCAAAAAATATCATAATAATATTTGCCGCAAAAAACATCTTATTCTCTCCGTATATATAAAGGAACGCAAGATATATGGAAAAGAATAAAAGTGCTATACCCCATTCACGCTGAAGGAAAAGGCACAACGCGTTTGAAAAGGCAACTGCCGCTGCAAACATAAGTCGTGTGCCACGATTCTTTTTTCTTTCAAGATAGGGTACATATTTACCCTTTTTTCTCGTCCTTCCTTTTGTGAAAATCGCCGCCAAGGAAAGAACAAAAAGAATTCTTATAAATTCACTGGGCTGTATAGATACTCCACCTAAAACAATCCAGTTTCGCGCACCGTTTTTCACAACGCCAAAAAGCATTGTAAATGCAAACAGAAAAAGCGAAATACCTATGTAAAACATTGTGAATTTCTTTAAATACTTATGCAGATACTTATAAGCAAAAAGCGCTATAAAGAAGAACACAACTCCTGCAAGATAAAGCTTCATCTGTCTTATTCCGTTATCCTGATTTATTCGCGACTGCATAATGATACCGACTGAAGACAACATGGATATGATTATAAAAAGATACGAGTCACCAAGTGAAAACAGTTTGATGATTGCATACATCACTATGCTTAACACACACATAGCAGAACACAACACCATCATATCTTCCATGGTATCAACGCCCTTGTTGTTCATCAGCAACAATCCTACTGCATTGAGGAGAAGCAAAAGCAGAAGCGGTCCTATATTGCGAAAAAAGTTTTTCATGCCAGATACCTCTTCTAATTATTTTTTACTTATTCCTGCAGGAAGAACAAAAAGGAATGTAACTCTTCCCAATCGGATTTTATCACCGTCAAGAAGCTCTACCGCCGCGTTTCCAAGTGCTTTACCGTTAAGGTAAGTTCCGTTTGTACTTCCGAGGTCTTCAAGATAAAATTTTCCGGAATTTTTGAAAATTCTGGTGTTTTTAGTGGAGAGGAATCTGTCGGGAACTACTATACTGCAATTCTTTCCTCTTCCGATTATCTCGTTATCTTCAACCTCATAACTTTCGTCAACCGGAAAGTCGAGATCCTGTCTCAGATTTATAAGTTTAAGATATGCCTCTGCAAATCCACCGGTCTTTTTCCTGTACATCATCTGGATGTCAGAGAATATCATTCTGATAATTACGTATATAAACAAGTAAATTATAAATACAAAGACGTACGTCAGAATCTTTGCAAATAAATCTTGCATTTTTATACCTCCTTAACCGAAAGTGTTTTTACTCTTCGTCTATCCATACCGGCGAGTTTGTAGCCTCGTCTATGTGGTCAATTTTTTCAAATGTTTCCGCATTATAGTCAATACCTTTTTTCCTTAATGCACTATGACAACCATCACTTGTAAGGGTGAAAATCACAGCGAGCACGGGAACGGCACACACCATACCCCATACACCGAACATTCCGCTTCCTACAAGGATTGCAAACATTACCCAAAAGCTTGAAAGTCCTGTTGTGCTTCCAAGAATCTTCGGTCCGAGAATATTTCCGTCAAACTGCTGAAGAATTATTATAACTACTATAAATGTCAGGCACTTTACCGGGTCTGCAAAAAGTATCAGTATAGCACTCGGTATTGCACCAATGAACGGTCCGAAGAAAGGTATAAGATTTGTCACACCGACAATAACACTTACAAGAGCTGCATAGGGAATGTTCAAGATAACAAGAATCACAAAGCAAAGCATCCCGATTATAAGAGAATCAAGAATCTTTCCTGCAATAAAGTTACCGAACTTATCATGAGTAAGTCTGAAAAATGCGATAACATTGTTCGCTTTTTTAGTCGAAAACAAACTGTAGAAAAGGCGTTTGAACTGTGCTACAAACTTTTCTTTATCCTTAAGAACATAAACGGAAACGATTATACCGATAAGAATATTAAGAACTGCCGTTACAAGCGCATAAACACTGTCGGTCAGGCTTGTTAACATTACATTAAGGTTGGGCAGAAGTTCCTGCACCTTCACCATTGTTTCAGAAAAATCTGTTGTGAATCCAAGGATGAAATTTTCAAGAAAATCTATAATTTCAGGGTTTTTGTAAAGGATTGTGTAAGCTCTTCTGAGGAAAGCAGTTCCCAATCTGGGCACAAGTTCAATAAGAGAACTTATACTCTTGTAAATTTCAGGCAGAATAAGAGCAAAAAGTGTAACAACAAACAATATTGCTATTATCCATGCTAATGTTATTGAAAATCCGCGAGCTACACCACGAGCTCTCTTAGGATTTTTCTTAAACACCTTTTTACAGATGGGAAGAATCATTCCATTTTCAATTATGTTTACAAGCGGATTAAGCAAATACGCGAGTATCAAACCGTATGTTATCGGTTCCAGACTCTTAACAAGACCACTCACCACTAAAGCAAAACTGTCCCATTTTAAGAGCATCATAAAAAACAGTACTGAAGCCGAAATAGTCAAAAACGCAGTAATGCCCCAGCTTAAATGCTTCTTCTCCCACGGTATTTTCATCCTTTTCACCCTTTCCCGAGTAATATTTTCCTATTTATACTATACCTTTTTTCTTTTTCAATTACAAGAACATATCGCAATTTGTAATCTAATTGTTATTTTTTAAAGGCCGTTTCTATTGAAAAGACAAATATCATGTGATATAATTATATGGATTTCTCTGAGAAAGGGGCGAAATGTATGGAGAAAAAAGAACATATCACTTCTATCGGCGGTAGTGCAGTTATGGAAGGCGTAATGATGAAAGGCCCGAAAGAAATTGCAACTGCAGTAAGAAAGCCTGATGGTGAAATAGAAATAGATAAGCGTGCGGTAAGTTCGCTTGTTACAAAATATCACGTTAATAAAATCCCGATTGTAAGAGGCGTTTTCGCGTTTTTTGATTCTATGATTTCAAGCATACGCGCACTTATGTGGAGTGCAGAGTTTATTGATATCGAGGGCGAAAGCGAGTCTAAATTTGATAAATGGCTTGAAGAAAAGCTTGGAAATAAAATAAAAGATGTTGTAATCTATTTTTCAGTTTTCCTTTCACTTTTTTTATCAATCGGTCTTTTCTTTATTCTTCCTAACATTATCACCGGATTTGTGAGCAGGTTTACAGAAAGCAATCTTGTCAAGACCATTATTGAAGGTGTTGTAAGAATGGGCATTTTCTTGGGATATGTTATTCTTGTTTCACGTATGGAAGATATAAAGAGAGTTTTCCAGTATCACGGTGCAGAACACAAAACAATTTTCTGTTATGAAGCAGGTCTTGACCTTACAGTTGAAAATGCAAGAAGCATGTCAAGACTTCACCCCCGTTGCGGAACGAGTTTCCTTGTTTTTGTAATGATAATAAGTGTTATCCTTTTCTCTTTCATTTCTTGGGATAATATGTGGACAAGACTTGGTCTTCGTCTTCTTCTCCTTCCCGTTGTGGCAGGTGTAAGTTACGAAATTATCCGTTGGGCAGGAAAAAGCAAAAGCAAAATCGTTTGTTTAATCAGCCGTCCCGGTATATGGCTTCAGAACATAACCACACGCGAACCCGATGACAGTCAGCTTGAAGTTGCAATTGCATCTATGAAGGCAGTTTTAACAGATAACAAAGAGGACGACAAATGGTAAGGGAAATTCTGAAAAAAGCGTCAGAAAGGCTTTTGGACAGCGAGTCTCCGCTTCTTGATGCCAGAATTCTTTTGGCACACGCAATGGACAAAAAGGATGCCGCGTTGATTTTTGAAATGCCTACCCAAGAACAGCTTGACCTTTTTGAAAGTTATATCAAAAAAAGAGAAAAAGGAGTTCCTGTTGCTTATATCATCGGCGAAAAAGAATTTATGGGACTTTCTTTCAAGCTTAATGAAGATACACTTATTCCCCGCCCCGATACAGAATGTCTTGTTGAAAAAATCATCGAGGAGAGTTCTTTTACCGCCCCTCGCATTCTTGATTTATGTACGGGAAGCGGTTGTATCGGAATATCTCTTGTCAACTTTATAAAAGAATCACAGTGCGACCTTACGGACATATCTGAAGGCGCTCTTGAAATGGCAAAAGAAAACGCCGAGTTTAACGGTGTCGGCAACCGAACAGAAGTTTTTACGCTTGATGTTTTAAATGATGATATAAAAGGCAGATATGATATTATCGTATCAAACCCGCCATATATTGAAAGCGAAATTGTTCCCTCTCTTGAAGTAAGTAAGTTTGAGCCTGCACGCGCACTTGATGGTGGCGCTGACGGACTTGATTTTTACAGAGTTATCGTAAAAAAAGCTTATGACGCACTTGAAAAGGGCGGAATGCTTGCGTTGGAAATAGGTTACAATCAGGGAGAAAGCCTGAAAAATCTTTGCAAGGATTTTTCAACGGTTGAGCTTTTTAAAGATTACGGAAATAACGACAGAGTAATAATAGCAATAAAATAAGGAGAACGGATTTATCCGTTCTCCTTATTTTGATCCATTTTCCACGCCGTCGGCTTTTAGCCGTCTTTCTTCCTCGTTGGGAGTTGCAGGGATAGTGTAGATTTCGTTATAGCTTTCCGCCTCGTCATCATCTTCGGCAGGTCTGTACATAAGACCTGTACACTCCGTGGCTGACACAACCCCGGACAAAGCATCATATTCGGCAAAGAAATCATAATCCTGTTTCTTTTTTGGAAGTGGTTCTTTCATTTTCAATCACCCAATTACATTATATGCAACAAGGTTCATATTATCCAAAAAGGACATACTGCAATGTGGGCAGTATGTCCTTTTTTATTTTTATTTTACACCGAAAAGCATTTCAGTATAGTCAGGATAAGGCCAGATTGTTCTGTCGCAGATTACTTCAAGTTCGTCTGCCGAAACGCGAAGTTCCTCCATAAGAGGAATAACAATATCGCGATAATAGTTCGCCTTTTCCTGCGTATCTGCAATTTTCTTTGCCTCGTTTAAAGAACCTTCAAGTTCACTTGTTTTTTCATACACAATATCAAGGAGTGCTGACGCTTTCTCAATAATTCCTTTTTCATATTTGCAAGAAATATTTTTAACCGCTGCACACTTTGCATTAAGAGTTTCAGAAACTGTTCCTACAAACTGTGACACTGCAGGCATAATGTCCTTTTTGGACATTTCAATCATTGTGCGGGCTTCAATTTTAAGCACCTTGATATAATTTTCAAGAAGCACCGCAAGACGGCTTTTAAGTTCCACTTCGGAATACACCTTGTGTCCTTCAAAAAGCTCCACACTCTTCTTATCGGTTATATAAGGAAGCGCATCGGGAGTCGTTTTAAGGTTAAGCAGACCTCTTCCTTCTGCCTCCTGAATCCACTTGTCATCATAGCCGTTACCGTTGAAGATAATGCGCTTATGATTTTTAATTGTTTCTTTAATAAGTTCGTGAAGAGCAGATTCAAAATCACTTGCACATTCAAGAGTATCTGCAAACTGACGAAGACTCTCTGCTACGGCAGTATTTAAAACTACGTTAACATCTGAAATGGATGCCGCAGAACCGAGCATTCTGAATTCGAACTTATTGCCGGTAAATGCAAACGGGCTTGTTCTGTTACGATCTGTTGTATCTTTGGGGAATTTGGGGATAACGTGAACACCGATTTTAATCTGTGTCTTTTCGCGTCCGCCATATTCTCTGTCCTCTTCAATCGCTTCAAGGATTTCGCTGAGTTCTTCGCCAAGGAAGATTGAAACAACAGCGGGAGGAGCTTCATGAGCACCGAGACGATGGTCATTACCTGCACTTGCAACAGAAGCTCTTAAAAGTTCCTGATAATCGTCAACTGCCTTTATAACAGAGCAAAGGAAAAGCAAGAACTGCGCGTTTTCGTGCGGGGTAGCACCGGGGTCGAGAAGATTCTTGCCGGTGTTTGTGGATATTGACCAGTTATTATGCTTACCACTACCATTTACACCCTTGAAAGGCTTTTCATGGAGAAGGCATACAAGACCGTGGCGCTGTGCCACTTTCTGAAGCATTTCCATTGTAAGCTGATTGTGGTCAGCTGCAATATTCGTTGTTGTGTATATGGGAGCAAGCTCGTGCTGAGCAGGAGCTGCTTCGTTATGCTCAGTCTTCGCAAGAATACCAAGTTTCCAGAGTTCATCATCAAGATCGTGCATAAAGTTCATTATACGGGGCTTGATACTTCCGTAATAATGGTCGTCAAGTTCCTGACCCTTGGGAGGTTTTGCACCGAAAAGTGTTCTGCCTGCAAAAATAAGGTCGGGACGCATATCATATGTATCTTTTTCAACAAGGAAATATTCCTGTTCGGGACCAACTGTTGTTTTTACGCTTGTAACATTTTCGTGACCGAAAAGTTTTAATATTCTTACAGCCTGCTTGTCAATTGCTTCCATGCTGCGAAGAAGGGGTGTCTTCTGGTCGAGAGCTTCTCCACCGTATGAGCAGAATGCTGTAGGTATGCAAAGTGTTTTGTCCTTGATAAAGGCATAGCTTGTCGGATCCCACGCAGTATATCCGCGCGCTTCAAATGTTGCACGAAGCCCGCCTGAAGGAAAACTTGACGCATCAGATTCACCCTGTACAAGTTCCTTGCCTGAAAATTCCATAATTACTTCGCAATCACCTGACGGAGAAATGAAGCTGTCGTGCTTTTCCGCAGTAACACCTGTCATGGGCTGGAACCAATGAGTATAATGAGTTGCACCGTTTTCAATCGCCCAATCCTTCATAGAATTGGCAACAACATTTGCAACTTCAATATCAAGGCGTTTATTATTTTTAATTGCTCGTTGCATCAGATCATAAATTTCTTCGGGAAGTCTTTCTTTCATTACTGACGCATTAAAAACCTTGCTTCCAAATATTTCAGTTACATGGCTCATGGCAATTTCTCCTTTGTAAAAACTAAGGCGCCGAATGCACTCGGCGCCTTGTACATCTAATAAATTATACCATTAAAGCGTATTTTTTGTCAACTACTTTATAAACATATTAAGTATTCCCCAAAGCCAGAAAACGACAATTATCACGGGGAGAATATACTGAACATAAACTTTTGCCCAAAGAGGGAATTTAATACCCTTACCAAGGTTTGCTTCGTGGATAAAGTTATTCCATCCCCAACCGTACTTTTTACTTGTACAGAAAAGAACGTAAACCAGCGATCCAAGGGGAAGAATATTGTTGCTTATAATAAAGTCTTCAAGGTCAAGAATACCTGTTCCTGCACCGAGGGGCTGTATAAATGAAAGTACATTGAATCCAAGCGCACAGGGAAGTGAAAGAATTATCACTGCAAAAAGGTTTACAAGACAAGCTTTCTTTCTTGAAGCGCCCTTATCCATAGCAAAAGATACGATATTTTCAAACACGGCAACAACTGTTGACATTGCCGCAAAAATCATAAACACGAAGAAAAGTATTCCCCATATTCTGCCACCCGGCATTGAGTTGAATATGTTGGGAAGAGTCTGGAAAATAAGTCCGGGACCCTGACCGGGTTCGATGTTATATGCAAAACATGCGGGAATAATGATAAGTCCTGCACAAAAAGCTACAAAAGTATCTAAAAGGGCAATTGAAATTGTTTCCCCTGTAAGCGAACGTTCCTTGGAAATATAGCTTCCGAAAATCGCCATAGAGCCCATACCGATGGAAAGAGTAAAGAATGCCTGTCCAAGTGCGGCGAAAATAACATTGCCTACTCCCTGCTCAACCATTCTGCCAAAATCAGGAACAAGATAATACTTAAGACCTTCCGAAGCACCGGGAAGAGTGATAGAGCGTACTGCGAGGAAAAGAATGATTGCAAGAAGTGCCACCATCATAACCTTTGTTATTCTTTCAACGCCTTTTTCAAGTCCAAGTGAACAAACAAGGAAGCCGAGCACTACTGAAAGAATCATAAATCCTACCACCATAGGAGCATTTGCGGTAAGATCACCGAACTGCGCAGTAACTGCATCTACGCTTTTTCCCACGAAGTCGCCTTTTATCATTTTTACAAAATATGCAAACATCCAGCCTGTAACAGTGGTATAAAACATCATAAGAAGGTAGTTGCCTGCCATACCTACATAGCTGAAAAGATGCCATTTTGTACCCTTGGGTTCAAGAACCTTGAAAGATTCTGCGATACTTTTCTGACTGCCACGGCCTACGGAAAATTCCATAGTCATAATCGGAAGTCCGAATATTACCAGGAAAGCCAAATAAATAAGAATAAATGCCGCACCGCCATACTGACCTACAATGTATGGGAAACGCCATACATTACCAAGTCCGATGGCACAACCTGCGGAAATAAGGATAAAACCAAGTCTTGAAGAAAATTTTTCTCTTTGCATATTTTGTCCTCCGATAAATTTATTGTTTATTATTTTATCACAATTTTTTCCTATATGCAAGAAAAAAGCCAATTCAGGTTTATTTTACCTGAATTGGCTTTTACGCTCTCGGATGAGCTTTTTTGTAAATCTTTTTGATATTGTTCTTAAGAACCTGATCATACATACGTGTTGTAACAACGTCATTATGGCCAAGCATTTCCGAAACTGCATTTATATCAGCACCATTCTGCAGAAGATGTACTGCAAATGAGTTGCGGAGAGTCTGCGCATTAATCTGCGTTTTAATTCCTGCCTGCAGTGCGTATCCGCGAAGAATCTTCCAAAATCCCTGACGAGTAAGCGGTGCTCCGCTGCAATTGACGAAAAGAGCCTTTTCTCTCTTCTCCTTTGTCATATAGCCACGAGCCTTCTTGAGGTATTCATCAAGTGCATCTGCTGCTTCTTTTCCGAAAGGAATATATCTTTCACTTTTACCGCTTCCGCAACTGAGCATACCGCCTTTTATATCAATATCACGAATAGTAAGAGTTATAATTTCCGTAACCTTGATACCTGTAGCATAAAGAAGTTCAAGCATCGCCTTATCGCGGATTCCCTTAAGGTCTGTAGGTTTAGGCTGATTCAAAAGCTTCACAACTTCACGCGTTGTAAGTGCCTCGGGCACTTTTTTCTTGACGCGCGGAACCTGAATCGTATTTACGGGATTTTTTTCAATTTTACCGCTTTGCTGTAAAAATCCGTAAAACTTTCGGAGAGATGCAACCGTTCTTGAAATAGTTGAGTCTGCACGTCCCAACTCCTTAAGCCTTTCCACATAGGCGTCTATCGTTATTTTTTTTACATTAAGAGGGCTTTTCGCTCTACCTTCATTGAGATAGGAGAAAAAAGCACCTGTGTCCCGAAGATATGAAGCGCGTGTGTTTTCAGACATCTTCTTTTTACGAAGGTACGCTTCATACTCAATAAGCATTTCATTCATTCATATCAAACTTTCTAAAGTCGTTAAAAGGCATATCGCCAAGCAATACGCCTTTTTGCAGAGTGACTCTATTTTACACCCGACATTTCAAATTGTATATACCCAAATTGCACATATTTTTCGTTCATTTTTGATATTTTAGAACAAATAATTACAAAAAACCTTGAAAATAAGAACTTCCGAAGCCCCTGAAAGCACTGAAAGTGCAAACAGCTTTGCTACTTCATTCCTTTTTAACGAACAAGGTTCCACGTCTTCTTTAACGTTTGCCTGATACCTTTCTACTGTTTCTACCGAAAAATATAAAATTAACGGAAGAACAGAAAAAGCCTGTGGCACAAGTGTTGCCGCAACCTCCATTATTCCAAAGGCTTTCAATATGTAAAGTGCGGAAAAAGAACTTATCATCCCGCGAACTGCAACTATAGGATGGAAAATACCAGGTGGCAGAATACACCGCGCAAAAAAGGCCGTTATCAGCCAAATCATATTCAGCCATGACAGTCTGAAAAAGTCTGCAAGCGACGCGGTCTTATCATACTCGTAGATTTTTTCAATTCCTCCCATGCTTTTCAGTTGACCGTAAAACAGAATTATACCTAAAACTATTCCTGCAATAAAATTAATTGCGGCCGATATATAAAGCATCTTGCGTTTTTCACTCATCAAAACCCCTCCAGACAATATTATTCTTGTCCCGGGGGTATTATTACAAACAAAACGCTGTTTCAAAAACAGTTTTCCTTTTTGAAACAGCGCTTTTATTATTTCCCTTGATATTCGTTACTTGTAAGATGCAGTATCATTTCCTGCAATGTTGATATTCCTGATATTGTACATGCAGTAATGCAATAAGGAACTGCAATAGAGGTATTCAGCATATAAGGAATAAAAAATATTGCAAATCCTGTTATTTTATTAAGTATTGTATGCAGTGATGCAAATTTTTTATATTTTATTGCTACCACGACATAAGAGAAAATTCTCAACATTACAATCACAGTGACTGCGTACCATATTTCTCCCGGCAATTTTTCTATAAGAGCAGGGAATATTTTAAGAACCATAACTGCGTAAAAAGAAAGATCTGCCACGCTGTCAAGTTTTGCTCCAAAATCAGTTACCGTTTTGGTTATTCTGGCAACAAAACCATCAAAAACATCACTGAGTCCACATATTGTGTATATTATGAAAAACTCTCTTGAAAATGGTTTTGTAAACAAAAGACAAATCGTTCCTATAATTCTGATTGATGTAATGCAATTTGCAATATTTAACCTTTTCAACATTCTTACCTTCTTATCTTACCATTTCGTCCTGAATGCCTTCTGAACGATGGGAATTTATTACTGAATTAACCTCATCAATAGAGCTTATTGACATATCACCTGATACAGTATTCTTGATTGCTGAAAGTGCATTTCCGTATGACATTGCATCGTCTATTTTTCCTCCCGAAAGGATTCCGTAAAGAACACCTGCAACATACGCATCTCCACTTCCTACGCGGTCTATTACTTCTATATTCATATAGTGAGGTTCTTCATAAAATTTTCCGTCATAATAAATGCGGGAGCCAAAGTTGTGCTTAGTGGGGCTCACCACTTCACGGCGAGTCGTTGCAACAATTTTGCAACCATACTCGTCAGCGTAACTCTTCATTATTTCATCAAGAGTACCGCTTTTTTGCATCATTCTTCTGCTTGTCTCTTCTGAAACAAAAAGAATATCTACCAGCGGAAGAATTTCTTTTATAACGCTTCTCGCCTCTTCTTCGCTCCACAGAGTTGCTCTGTAGTTGACATCAAAGCTTATTGCAACGCCGTTTTCTTTCATTCGTCTTATTATTTCAATTGCGGTTTCGCGCAAAGGTTGTCCGAGTGCAAGTGAAATTGAGCTGATATGAAACATACGAGTTTTAGTACAGATATCGCGCGGAATTTCAGAAAGATAAAGAGAGCATACAGAAGATGTTGCACGGTCATATACAACGGCAGATTTTCTGGGATAAACACCGCTTTCGTAGTAATAAATACCCAGACGTTTACTGTCGCTGTTGTCCCATACCACATAGTCATCTGATACGTTGCCGTAACGGATACGACGTGCAATAAAATGCCCTATTTTATTTTTGGGAAGCTTTGTTACTATAGCACTGCGTATTCCAAGGTTTGCAGCACCTGAAGCAACATTGAATTCCGAACCACCACAGTTTTTTTCAAAAACTTCACTTTGCGAAATTTTTTCTTTGTCCGGAGGTGACAAACGCAACATTACCTCGCCAAGACTTATAAGATCAAATTCTGCATTCTTTTTAATAAAATCCATTTAAATCTCCCCTTATTTACACAATTCTTCAACGCATTTTTTTGCAATTTCAATATCTTTTGCTGAAACTTCCTCGTCAAAATCCGAGAATGTGTTTTCCATTATATCGTTACCTGTAAGTGACTTGTACCACAAAAGTCCGAGTGCATATCTGCCAAGACCGTAAGTTGCATGATATGTATCACGGTGAATTTTTTCAATACCTGATTCGATAAGTTTCTGGAAAAGTTCACCTGAAGGAATAACCATATCTGCATTTATTTCTTCTGCAGCTTTTTTATACGCTACCTGAATGTCTTTGAACATTTCTTTATGGCTATTATATCCCATAAGTTCTGTAAGTTTTGCCGAACCATCTTCATAAGCCCAAGTCTGCTGAATCACTATTTTTGCCTTGGGAACACATGTTTTTACAAGCTCTACAAGTTCATTGAGATACGGCTGATATTTGTCATAATCAGTTGACTGGCTACTCACCTGCTGAAGTGTAACAATATCCCATTCACGATTTAAGAGTGCTTCCTGAACAGAAACCTTGAAACCTGTGCTTTCGCCGTTCATTTCAAGCATATACTCCTGATTTTCGGTAAGCATATTTTTGTAATGGCGATAAAGAGAGCAACCTCCAATATATAAATTAAATGTCTTAAGATCTGCTCCGTCTGCCTTCGCTATACGATGAAGGTATCTGTGCGCATCCTGTGAAAAACTGTTTCCTATTGATAAAATATTCATTACTGTCACCTTTCTTTTTACCAATTTATATCGTTAAGTGCCACAAGTGCCCTTGCGTATATTTTCATTGCCTGTTTCAATCTTTCTATTGAAACCGCTTCATCTACGCCGTGCGCACCGCCTCTTCCCTTTTCAAAATCGTCGGGAGGACAGTTTCCGTCCATTCCGAATGTATATGCATTCGGAACATAGTGAGCGTAAGTTGATCCGCTGATATAGGGTTCCTTTTCAGTACCCTTGATTTCATTTGAAATCTTAACAAGCGTCTTTACCACTTCATTATCAGAATCATTGATATACGGTCTGTTTCCCGGAACAGAGATTACTTCAAAACCTCTCTCACAGCAAACTTTTTCCATTTTTTCTTTTATCTCTTCGTATGTAATATCGATAGGGTATCTTACCTTGAGTTCAAGTTCAGGACACCCGTCACAGTCAAGTATCGTTTTGGCGTAAGTTATAGTTCTTCCCATTTTCGGATTTGTGCCTGTTACATCAATACCGAAAATTTCGCCATGAATATTGATTGAAATATCGCGCAGAAATCCGAGTGTGTTTTTATCATCTTCGCACACCAGATTATTATCAATAAGCGCATCAGCAATAAATGTAATCATATTTCCGTCAGGGTCGGGGTTTGATGTATGCCTCGGCGGAGAATATGTTTCAACTGTCGTTTTATTTTCCTCTTTCGTAATTTTGCAGTTTAAAATTTCATCGGGGAAATCAGTTCCTTCAAAAACTGCGGTTGCATTACCCGGATTTTTATCAAGACCTGCTGTTAAAGTACAGCTTTTAAGAGGTTTCTTGCTTTTTATTTTGAAAGTATTCAGTCCTCTTGCCCCATATCCTACCGGAAAACTTGAATCGGGTACAAGAGAAAGTTTAGGGAATTTGCAGACATTCATAAACCCCTTTGCGTCGGGGTTACCCGCTATGCCTTTCATATCCCACATACCTGTTTCTTCGTTACTTCCCACATATATTGCAGGGTTGTAGGAAAGCTCTATCCCCAGTTTTTTCAGGATTTTAAAAACGTTGAATACCGCCGCAAACTGACCTTTATTATCGGTTGCACCACGACCTATGATGCAATTTTTATAAAGCGTTGCATTATACGGGTCAAACGTCCACCCGTCACCTGCAGGAACAACATCGCCGTGTATCCATATTCCAAGGTCGGGTTCTTCTTTTTTTATAGCAAGACTTACTACACCGACATTGTAGTCAGTTGTGAAAAGTCCCTCGTTATTGCCCATTTCAAGAACTTCATCAAGTACTTTTCGCGGACCTTCGCCAAAAGGAGCGCCGGGTTTTGCCTCTCCCTCTTCACTTTTTATATTTACAAGGCGGATTGTGTCTTCTATGAGAGCACCCTCGAAGTCTTCAATAAGTGCATCGATTTTTTCGATAAGCTGCGAGTTCATAATATTCCCTCTTCTCATTTCAATAATCAACCAATATATATTATAACATATAAAAATTCCAAATACAACGTTATTATCAAAATTTTAACAATTACTGCCACGGTAAAAAATTGGCTTAAAAAAGCAAGAATTTGGCACAAAAACCCGTGCTAACTGTGTTGAAGTTTGTATTTCTGTATGTTAAAATGTACAAAAACAGGAAATTATTACTATAGTAAGGAGAAAATTTATGCAGTTTGTTCAGACTTTTTGGGCGATCATTCCGCCTGTTGTGGCGATTGCTCTCGCTCTCATTACAAAGGAAGTTTACATTTCACTTTTTGTAGGTATTCTTACGGGCGCGCTCTTCTTTACAGGTTTTCAGCCTATTGCCGCTCTTGAGACAGTATTTTCAATTATCGCAGAGAAAATCGGTGAAAACTCAAACATCATCATTTTCCTGACACTTCTCGGAATGCTCGTGTGTCTGCTTGAAAAATCGGGTGCTTCCAGCGCTTACGGTGACTGGGCAGCAAAGAAAATCTCTTCTAAGAGAGGCGTTCTTGCAGCGACAAGTGCACTTGGTGCTCTTATCATGGTTGATGACTACTTCATCTGCCTTACAGCAGGTACAGTAATGTCACCCGTTGCTGATAAAAAAGGTATTTCAAGAACTAAACTTGCTTACATAGTATGTTCTACTGCAGCGCCTATCTGTATCCTTGTTCCTATTTCAAGCTGGGCTACCGCGGTAACTACTTCTCTTCCCAAAGGCAGCACAATTAACGGATTTAATATGTTCCTTCAGACAATTCCGTTTAACTTCTTTGCACTGCTTACTTTGTTTATGCTCGTTTTCCTTGTTATCGCAAACTTTGATTTCGGTGCAATGAAAAAGTTTGAAGATAACCATGTTGAAAACAATACAAAAACACAAAAAACTAGTAACTCAAACGAGAAAAAAGGTAAGATAAGCGACCTTGTACTCCCCCTTGTTGGTCTTATTGTGTTCTGCGTAGGCGCACTTCTTTACACAGGCGGATTCTTTAAGGGTGGCGTTTCAATTGCCACTGCGTTTAACGAATGTAATTCATCACTTGCTCTTGCTATCGGTTCTTTCCTTACACTCGTTCTTACAGGTCTTTGGTATATACCCAGAAAAACCGTTAAGTTTATGGAATTTGCAGAAGCGTTCTCAGATGGTTTCAAGCAAATGTCTCCTGCGATCCTCATTCTTACATTTGCCTGGACACTTGAAGGAATCTGTAACGGTTGCCTTGATCTCGGCGGATATGTAAGTAATGTAGTTGCTCAGAACGCAAATCTTCTTAACCTGATGCCTGCATTATTCTTCCTCGTTGCAGCAGCCCTTGCATTCGCGACAGGTACATCATGGGGTACATTTACAATCCTTATTCCCATTGCGGTTACAATCTTCGGTGAAGTTTGCCCCCTTATGATAATTACCGTTGCGGCAATCCTCGGCGGTTCAGTATGTGGCGATATCACATCCCCCATTTCTGACACAACAGTTATCGTTTCAGCAGGAACAGGTTGTTCGTATCTTGATCACGTTTCAACACAGATACCCTACTCTTTCCTCGTTGCAGGTGTATCATTTATAGGATATGTAGTTTCAGGTCTTACTGAAAGTGGTTGGTACGGTCTTATTACAAGCACAGTACTGCTTACAGTTATACTTTCAGTACTCGCTGTCAAAAACAAAAAATCACAAGCATAATTAAAAAATCCACAAGCATCAAGGCTTGTGGATTTTTTAATGCAATAAAATTTTCGGATGATTGATAAACTTTGAAATTTTCTGTGATACAATATTTGGGTTAAAAATTTTGCAGAGGTAATAAGATGCCTTTTATTGTGGTGAAACACACATATAAATCATACTGTGTTATTGAATTTTTGACGAATATATATTATAATTACTAAAGCAGAACTTTCAATAGGTAGGGATGTAAAATGAAACTATATAAACTTTTCAAAAGCATACTTAAACAAGACACAGCGCCTGTCGTTGTTTGCGACATAGACGATATAATTGTATATATGAACCCGTCTGCAATAAATATTTATCGTAAAGATTTGACCGGTAGTAGTATAAAAACTTGCCATCCGCAAGAGGCTAACGAGAAGATTGATAGGGTAATTGCATGGTTTGGTGAAAGCAAAGATAACAATATCATGTACACATACCATAACGAGAAGGAAAACAAAGATGTGTATATGGTGGCACTTCGAGATGATGACGATACGCTGATCGGATACTATGAAAAGCATGAGTACAGAAACAAAGAAACTGCCCTGCTTTATCAACCGAAGAAATATTAAGATTATGGTGATATGAAAATGAATGAAGAATGTTTGATTTGCAAAGCACCGCTTGAGTATCTGGAAACAGATATGATAATGGAATGTGTGATTTGCCGTAAAAAAGAAAACAGCAAAACAAGATGCGTAAATGGACATTTCGTTTGCAGTGAGTGTCACACAAGCGGAATGGATGAAATTATAGCTTTATGCTTAAATGAAGATTCTAAAAATCCTATCCGCATATTAGAAAAAATGATGTCAATGGACTTTTGCCATATGCACGGCCCCGAGCATCATGTTATGGTAGGCGCATCACTTCTTACTGCATATAAAAATGCAGGCGGAGATATTGACTTGCCGTCTGCACTTTCTGAAATGCAAGCAAGAGGAAAACAGGTTCCCGGTGGAGCATGCGGATTTTGGGGAGCCTGCGGTGCAGGTATCAGCACAGGTATGTATATGTCAATTATAACTAAATCCACACCACTTGCAAAAGAAGCTTGGGGGCTTTCTAATCAGATGACAGGCGGAGCACTCACTGCAATCGGCAAAAACGGCGGTCCCCGTTGCTGTAAAAGAGATTCATATCTTGCAATTATTGAAGCAGTCAGATTTACGAAAGAAAAGCTTGGAACAGAAATGGAACTTGATAAAATCGAGTGTTCACGCTCAAAGTTAAATAATCAATGTATCGAAGGAAGGTGCCCTTTCGATGTCAAAAACTAAAATAGCATTTATTTGTGTACATAATTCCTGCCGAAGTCAAATGGCAGAGGCGTTTCGGAAAGTATATCTTTCTGAAAAATATGAGTGCTATTCTGCAGGAACAGAAACAAAGCCACAGATAAATCAGGATGCCGTGCGTATTATGAAGGAGCATTTTGGTATTGATATGTCGGGTCAGTATTCAAAGCTGATTTCGGATATTCCTGTCCCCGATATTGTTATCACAATGGGATGTAATGTTAATTGTCCGTATATTCCGTGCAAAGAAAGATGCGATTGGGGTCTTGAAGATCCGACTGGAAAAAGCGATGAAGAGTTTATAAAAACAGCGAACTTAATCAAAGAGAAAGTTTTGGATTTGGTGAGATAACATTATGAAAAAGTTGTTATGTGTTTTAGTAGCCGCGCTTTGTATTCTCCTTACTGCTTGCGGAAATGATAGCAGTATAGGAATTATCGGTGGTGCAGATGGTCCGACACAGATAATAGTTTCTGAAAAAGGAGAAAAAGCAATGTATCAGCAGATTACTCAGGAAGAAGCCAAAAAGATAATGGACAGTGGCGAGGAGCATATCATTTTAGATACAAGAGAACAGGATGAGTTTGACGAGGGTCATATTCCGGGTGCTATCCTTCTCCCCTACACCGAAATTGAAGATAAGGCAGAGGAAATGTTACCCGACAAAAACAAACTGATTCTCGTATATTGCAGGTCAGGAAGAAGAAGTAAAATCGCATCAGAATCTCTTTCCAAACTCGGCTACACCAATGTAAAGGAGTTCGGCGGTATTATTGACTGGCCCTATGAGGTGGAGAAATAGCTAATCGGGAGGGCGTTATGAACAATATCACAGAACATATCAAAAACAGAAGAAGTGTCAGGACATATGATGGCAGAGAACTTGATAAAAACGATATAGAGAAACTGATATCTTTTGCACAGTCAATAGAGAATCCGTTTAAAATACCCGTTTATTTCAAGTTTATGAATTCAAAGGAACACGGTCTTACCTGTCCTGTTGTAGTAGGCACAGATTTATATGTCGGCGGAAAAATTAAATTTACGGAAAATGCAAGTGTCGCATTTGGCTATTCTTTTGAAATGCTAGTACTATATGCACAGTCTATCGGAATCGGGACTGTATGGCTTGGCGGAACTATGAACCGTTTTGCTTTTGAACGGGCTATGGAGCTGGATTCCGGCGAAATTATGCCTTGTGCAAGTGCGCTCGGATATACTGCCGACAAAATGTCCTTGCGCGAGGGAATGATGAGAAAGTCGGTTAAAGCCAATGAGCGTTTGCCTTTTGAAGAGTTATTCTTTGAAGGTTCATTTGATACACCTCTGACAAAAGAAAAAGCCGGCAAATGGGCCGAAGCTTTGGAAATGGTAAGACTTGCTCCATCGGCAGTGAATAAACAACCCTGGCGAGTTGTTGTTTGCAAGAATGTGGTTCACTTCTATCTGAAACGCAGTAAGGGCTTTGCTCGGACTTCGAAACTTGATATGCAAATGATTGATGTAGGAATTGCACTTTGCCATTTTGACCTGACTGCGAAAGAAAATAATTTAAACATTGTCTTTGAGCAAAACGATCCGAAACTTGAATCAGATGCAGAGTATATTGCATCTTATCGTTTATATTAAACTGTACTGATAGTGGATTGTTTAGTTCATATTAATGCTTTATACTTAACCAAAAGTGGATAATCCGAACTCTGATTTTTCAGAGGCGGATTTTGGTGCGGAAGAGGCTGCAAGGCTTTGTGCCTTGCTAGGATGACAAACCAAAAGATATCGAAATTTCGCCGTTTAAGGCAGGTTCGGACTATTCTCTTTTGGTTAAACACAGGAGGTAGTCACTATGGATTTAAGTAAAAACGGAAAACTTCTTTGTGATTTAAGAAAAGCCAAGGGGCTGACACAAAAACAAGTTGCAGATAAATTAGGAATTGTGCCGAAAACTGTTTCAAAATGGGAGACCGGGCACGGATTCCCCGATGTATCGACAGTGTCTGCTTTAGCCGATATACTCGGAGTAAGCGAAAAAACCATTTTATCAGGCAAACTGGCGGTAAATTTGGAGAAAGCGAGTAATATGAAAAGAACAAAGTTTTATATGTGTCCCCATTGCGGAAGTTTTATGCAAGGGACTGGAGACAGTCAAATCGTGTGTTGCGGCAAACAGCTTGAGCCCTTAAAAGCGAGTATTTGCAATGATGAACACGCAGTTACGCTGTCAGAAATTGAGAACGATTTTTATATCGAATTCAACCACGAAATGACAAAAGAACATTATATAAGTTTTGTGTCATATGTAAGGTTTGACAGAGTGCTGACAGTGAAACTGTATCCTGAACAGGATGCCTCGGTTCGCTTCCCAAAAATGTATGGCGGTAAGATTTATTTTTATTGCAACCGACATGGTTTGTTTGAATTTCAATACAACTCACGCCGAAAGGCTTGATATAAAACGAAAAGGCTTTTGAGTTTTCTCAAAAGCCTTTTTTGTGGCGAAGATGCAGAGATTTGAACTCTGGCGCCGCAGCTAGCGACCTACCGCATTTCGAGCTGTTAGACAGTCTTTTTAGATAGACGAAATAAGCGGAAGTTACAGGAACTTAAAAAACGATAAAAACCGCATAAAATCAAGGCTTTGAGGGACTAAAATCCTTCAAAGCCTTTGCTGTTCTCGATAATTTCGTATTGCCACTTTTTGATGTATTTTTTGGGTTTTCGCTAGAAAAGTGCTAGAAAAATGTTAGAAAAAATATTTCAATAAAACATATTGACATTTTTCTATGTGTCGCATATAATATATATAGATGATTATCTATGTGAGGTGATTTACTTGGAAATGAATGATACAAAAATTGCTGAAATATTTAAGGC
>JAZREK010000011.1:0-17879 GCA_045660765.1 Clostridia bacterium | reverse complement strand
AAAATTTTTTAGGAGGAAAAAACTATGAAAAAGACTAGCAAAATCCTTTCTCTCTTAGTGGCTCTTTGCATGGCTGTTACAATTCTTTCCGGTTTGACAGTTTTTGCAGCAGATCCCTTTGAGCTCGTTAGCTACGACGCTGACGCAGATTTCGTAACACTCGACTTCAATCAGGCGATTGACCTCGAAAACTCTGTAATCGTCCTCAAGAAGGGCGGTGAACACGTTCCTTTCACAATCGCAAAGGCAGATATGCAAAGCGCAGTACAGACAAAAGGTTCTTCACGCTACACATATCTTGTAAAGCCTGAAGCAGGTATGGAACTTTTCGCTGATTACAAGATTACTTTCTGGGATGTTAAGTCTTCAGACGGTACATCAACACTTGAACAGAGTGCTATGACATTTACTGTTTATGAAATGGCTACCCAGCAGGATCTCGTAAACATTAAGCCCTACTCATATCCTCTCGGCGCATGGGTAAAGGATGCTGAAACAGGCAACCTTTCACTTACAGATGTAGAAATTAAGACATCTAACAACATGACAGCTCAGGCACACGCAGGCACTCTCTTCGGTGCTGATAAGGAAGCTGGTAACACACTTCCCAACGCATCTGGCTCATCACCCTCTCAGGATATGCTCCTCGGTGTAGGTACACCCTCAGAAACAGATTACACTGTAAAACTTACATTCAAGACTGACGACCGTATTGGTAGATTCAACGCATACCTCGGTATGGGCCGTAACCTTACAAACAACCACGGTGGTAACGACGGCCACGATTCAACAAACCTTGCAATGGAAGGTTACGAAGTTGGTAAGCCCGCTGCACAGAAGATGAACCTTTACCTCTACGACGGTTCAAAATCTTACGATGCAGAAACAGGCGTAGCTACAGGTGGCAGATACACTGCAGAATCTCTTGCAGGTAACGACCGTTTAACAAAAACATACAACTTCATCGAAGGCGTTGAAATGAAGCTTTCTTCAAAGGAAGGTGTACTTCGCGGTTTCATCAATGGTAATAAGGTTCTTGACGCTCCCTCAAAGGGCTTGGCAGGTTATCCCTACTTCTCATTCAGAACAATCGGTGGTACAACAAATGCTGAAACAGGCGCTGCTAACACACATTGCAGTGCAGAAATCAGCGGTTTCCAGGTAACACAGTCAGTATTCGAAGAAGTTGAAGACCTCGACTGGCCCATCGGTTATGTACCCGAAGAACCCGAAGAAGCTGAAAAGCCCGAAATCGTTCTCGATTGGAACGCTGACCTTGACTTCTTTACAGTAGACTTCGCTGAAGAAATCGCTTCATTGGACGCTGTAATTACACAGGCAGGCGAAATCATCCCCGCAACTGTATCAAATGCAACTCTTTCAACAGCAGATCCTGCTAACATCGATCGCTACACATGGAAGGTTGAACCCGCAGATGGTATCACACGCGATATTCCCTACACAGTAACAATTTCTAACGTTAAGGACGCTGAAGGTAACAAGGTTCTTTCAACATGGTCCAAGACTTTCAAGGTAGAAGTTATCGACGAAGGTATCACATATCCTTCTGATCCCGCTACAAAGGCAAACCACTACTCTAAGGGTGGTGTGGCATCACAGCTTCCTGGCGGCGGCATCAAGTTCCAGAACAGTGGTGAAACACTTACTAAGAACATGTTTGCTTACGCTATCGGCGCAGATACAGACGCTACAAAGTCAATCGGTTCTGCTACTTCAGCCCCCAACGCTGTTTACACACAGGAAGCTCAGTACACAGTTAAGGCAACCTTCAAGGTTGGTGGCGCAACAGCTCACGAAATCGGTATCGGTCACAGATACTCAATCCATTCTTCTTACGGCTACGACCACAACTGGTCACGTGGTACAGGTGTATATGTAGACGTATGGCCTGCTAGAAAGGTTAATGAAGAAACAGGTAGATTAGAATCCGGTAACACAGGTGGTATCACAATGTACTCAACAAAGTATATTGATGGTGCTCCCGTTAAGAATATGCAGAAGCAGGATGCAAATAGCGAAAACGGTCCTCTTAACAACCTTACACCTTCAACAGGTATCCAGCTTAAGCTCGCTATGAAGGGCGACAACACAAACGTTTACGTTAACGGTGGCAAGGCAATGGATAACATCAACTACGGTGAACGCGGATGTCTCGACTTCTTCTGGGCAGGTAAAGCTTCATCTAGTTCAGGCGCTTACAAGGATAATGCATACTGTGAAATCACAGACATCGTTATCACAAAGGCAGTACACGCTGATGTATACGGCGAATACTTCACAGCAGGCGAAGTAGAAGTAGAAGAAGGCGCAATCGCTGGTAACGATACAGTTTCACTTTCAACAGTTGTTAAGAACAACACTCTTAACGATAAGGCAATCTTCGCAGCTTGTGCATTCTACAATGCAGCAGGTGCTATGACAAACCTTGTTATTTCAGAAGTTGAAACAGCTACAACTGGTGAAACACCCATCGAATTCCCCAATGCTGAAACATTCGGCGCAACATTTGCGAAGATCTTCATTTGGGATGCAGCTGATTCACTTAACGCTTGGTTCCCCGCAATCGAAGTTGAATAATTAACTCAAATACAAAACGAGGTACGAATTTCGTACCTCGTTTTTTGTTGTTTGCAGAACACCGTGTTTTCTTTACAAAACGGTAAGATAGTGGTATAATATAACTATCTTACAAAAAGGGGATTGTAAAATGAAAGAAAAAATCAAAACAATAAAAACTCTTGTCATCGGTATACTTATCGGTGCTCTTTTGGTACCTACTGCATTTGCGACAGTAGCAACTGTGACCAAGGAAATTTTCTACAACGATATTAAAATCACACTCGACGGAAATGCGCTTACACCTACTGATGCAAGCGGTAATTATGTAGAGCCATTTATCATGGACGGAACAACATATCTCCCTGTGCGTGGCGTTGCAAACGCACTCGGTCTCGGTATCGAATGGGACGGCACTACAAATACAGTAAAGCTTTCAAGCGACAAGGCAGATACACCTTCTGCAGACGGCAAAATAACCAAGGTCGGCGACGTTATATTTAACGAAGACGGAATCAAGGTTACTCTTACTGAAATAAAAGAAGAGGAAGATATGAATGAATATATTTTCTTGATGGAAAACAATGCAAGCGACGTTGCTTTCTTGATGGGAGAAGATGTTTCGGCAAACGACTTTATGGCGTATAGTGAAATCGTTTTAAGAGCTCAACCCGGTAAAAAAGACACCTCTTCTCTTGTCCTTTTAAAGGGAAGGCTTTCCGACCATAAAAAGGACAAAATCAGCAAAATCGAGTTTACTGCAAGGTATCATGTAGGCAGCGGAACTGATAAAGAAAAATTAATAACACTTTATTTTGAATAAAACGAAAAGCAGGGTATCGGTTGATACCCTGCTTTTTTGCGGGGACGGGATGAGTTGCATACGGAGACGGGGTGAGTTGTATGCGGAGACGGGATGAGTTATATGCGGGGACGGGGTGGCTTTTGTTGCGGGTTTAGGGACAGGTCCATTTTTTGTGCACCTTCGGATTACAAAAACATCCCCGTCCCCCATACCACTCGCATTCACAAGCATGCTTTGATAATCCTATATAGAAAAAGTTAAACACGCAGTGAAAATTCACTGCGTGTTTTTTTATTCAAATATTTTTGTTTTACCAAGTGCTTTTGAAAGCATTGAACCTAATATTCCGCATGAGATAAGTTCGCCGATAAAAATTGTCAGGAAAAGGAACGAATATCCATTTTCCACACCATAAGCGATTTTAAGCACAAACGGAATTATAATCGTATTTGATAAAATTGGTGGTATTGTTGCAATATAGCGGTTTTTCCTTAAAAGTCGTGTTCCGACTGCGCCTAAAAGTGTTGCGATTGATCCAAACACAATATCCCACAACGCTGCACCGGTCAGAAGATTCGCAACAATGCAACCTGCAAAGAGTCCCGGTATTGCCGCCGTTGTAAATATGGGAAGGATGGTAAGCGCTTCTGAAAATCTTACCTGAATGGCACCGCTTGCAATTCCCAGTGCGGCACTGACATAAGTCAGCGCAACATAAAGCGATGCTATAAGTGCGCTCTGTGTTAAAAATCTTGTTTCCTTTTTCATATTCAATTCTCCTTAGTTTTGATTTGCAAAGGTTTATCCTTTGCGACGAGGATGGTCACGAACTCGTCTTAATTATAAAAAGCCGTAGAGAGATTGTCTCCACGGCTTTTTATTCTACAACACTTTTTATGCTTCGTCAAGTATAAATACGAATGTTGTATCCTTCCCCTCTTCACTTTGCACGAAAATTTCGCCACCGTGCTGGGCTATAATTGTTTTTACAATATGAAGACCAAGTCCGATACCTTTTTTATCTTCACTGCGACTCTTGTCGGTTTTGTAAAAACGTTCCCATATATGACGAAGGTTTTCTTTTGAAATTCCTTCGCCTGAATTTTTCACACTTACATAAACCTTTTTGTTCTTGCTTAATGTTGCAAGGAGTATGTTTCCGCCGTTTGGCGTAAATTTGATTGCATTATCAATAAGGTTTATGAGAACTCTTTTTATAGAATCCTTGTCCGCTAAAGCAATGGGGGTGCTTTCATCCATTTTCAGTTCAAGATTTATTTCTTTTTCCGCAATTCGTTGTTCATTGGCAAAAACAGTTTCAAGAAGAAGTCTGTTAATATCAAGAGCTTCTTTCTTTATTTCATTTTTACCCTTTTCAATTCTTGACGCTTCTAAAAGCTCGCTTACAAGACGGCTCAGTCGGCGGATTTCTTCAAGTACGGTAGCAAGATACTTTTCTCTGTCTTCCACCTTTACTGTTCCATCAAGTATTCCTTCAACAAATCCGCTGATGATAGTCATCGGCGTGCGTAATTCATGTGACACGTCAGAAATAAACGATGTGCGCATTTCCTCAAGTTCTGAAAGTGACTCGGTCATCGAATTAAAGGTTCTGGAAAGCTCTCCTATTTCATCGTTTGTTTTAACGGGAATCCTCAAGTTGAAATCTCCTGCCGCAATACTTTTTGCCGCATCGCGCATTCTTTTTACCGGTTTTACAATCTGTCTGGTAAGGACAAATGCTACAATAAATGCGATTATCCAACCTATAATATGCACCATAAAAACAATGTTTATAATGCGGTTTTGAATTCCCCTTATTTGCGGCATTGGCTTGTATGCTATCGCCGCTCCCAGAAGCCTGGTTTCACCCGTTATGGCATCTATTTTTTGGATTGGTACAATAGAAACAAGTGTCTGTTCTTCAAAAGTGTTTCCCTTTGGATAGAGCGCGACTATGCTTTTCCCCTTCAAAGCGCTTTTTATGAACTTTTTATTGATTTTCGCAAGGTCTATACCACGAGAATCTCTTGGAGCTGCAATAACGCTTCCCTCGGCATCCGTAACAATCGCATAACTTTGCCCGCTTGCAAATTCAATACCGCTGCGGAAAAAGTCCCACGCGCTTTTGTCTTCGCCAAGGTCTGCAATATGAGTGCCCATCTGTGCAACTCGGTTTGCCTCCATAAGAATTGATTCTCTGTGAGATTCTACGAAATAACCGCCTATTGCAAAAAACAAGGTCGGAATAATAAGTGTGATCACTATCAGATTAACAAAAATCTGTGTGAAGAAAATCTTTGAAAAAAGTGATTTACGCAATTACTTCACCTCGAATTTGTAGCCTACGCTCCATACCGTTTTAAGTTGCCAGCTTTCGCTGAGTCCTTCAACCTTTTCGCGTATACGCTTTATATGAACGTCAACCGTTCGAGAATCTCCGTAATAGTCAAACCCCCACACATCTTCCAGAAGTTGTTCGCGGGTGAAAACGCGATTAGGGTGTGATGCAAGATAGTAAAGAAGCTCAAGCTCCTTGGGAGGAATATCTGTCTTTTTTCCGTCAAGAATAAGCTCGTAATTTGTGAGATTTATGCTCATTTTTTCATATGATACAACTTTTTCTTCACTCTTGTCGGCACTTGTGTGACTTCTGCGCAGAACTGCCTTTACGCGCGCTACAAGTTCCTTGCTTTCAAAAGGTTTTACTACATAATCATCAGCACCGAGCTCAAAACAAAGCACTTTATCAAATGTTTCACCCTTTGCCGTGAGCATTATTATTGGAGTTTTGCTTTCTTTTCTGATTTCTCGACATACAGTGACTCCATCTTTTTTAGGCATCATAATGTCAAGTATAAGAAGGTCTATTCCACCCTCTCGCCATATTTCAAGTGCCCTTTCGCCATTCAGGCACACAACTGTTTCAAAACCTTCTTTTTCAAGATAGAGCCTTACAAGTTCGCAAATATTGGCATCATCGTCAGCGATGAGAATCGTCGGAACTTTTTTCATAGCAAAAACCCCTTTCGTTTTTCTATGTTATAAATTATACCAATCGGTTGTTTTTGAATTATGTCCGATTTGTGAACAATCTGTAAACATAGCATACCATAAATCATGATTTTTTACAACAAAAAAGCAGATGGAATTTCCATCTGCTTTTTATTAGTTAAGTTTTAACACGATTACACCGGAAAGTTCATCCGCACCGCCGATTGCGAGGCGTGTTTTATCGGGTGAAAGTGCCATTGTTGTAGCGTTGAAGATACAAACGTTTCTGCCGTTAGGTGCAAATGCCTTGGGCACATAGCCGAGCTGCTCGATGCCGTTTTCGTCGTCGTAACGGAACATATTGCATGCACCCTTTTCGTAACCCGCAACACCATAAACATAATCATCAGTTGCAACGAGTGAATTTACGCTACCGCAAGGCGTTACCGCACCAAGAGACTTTACTTTGCCATCCTTGATTTTTGCAAGTATCATATCCTTTGTACCGACGATAATGCTACCGTCTGCCATTTTTACTGATGCGTTTGCTTTTGCAAGGTACTGTCTTCCTGCCATAAAGGGAAGCTTGATATCGTCGCTGACTGTTTCCTTAATTTCGTCTGCCTTTTTGAGTTCAAAAGGTACAATGCACTGCTTGTCGTTTGCAAGATCTGCGTCTATCTTGAATGTCTTTTCTGTACCGCAGTAGATTGTAAGATTTTCGTTATCTTTCCACTCAATCTTGTTAACCACAGTATTTTCTCTTCCGGTTTTTTCCCAGTAGCTGATAGCTTTCACATCGGGATAGGGCTTAATGAAATAGTTGTCTGCAAGGAACTGTTTCATATCCTTTTCAAAGAGATACTTTTCGTAGAATCTGCCCCAACATTCTTCAAAATCATCCTTTGGATAATATTTTGAACATTCAAGAGGATAAGGAAGATAGTTCATATAATCGTGAGAGGGGATTCTCTTTTCGGTTTCGATTGCGGGAACAAACTTGCGAAGATCGATTGAAATGATACCGCAGTACATATCCTTATCACTTGTATGGTTACCGTCTGAAATATAGATAACATCATCATAGATGTTGAATTCCGCTGTAATTGAGAGCGTTCTCCTTTCAGTTCCGAGGAAACCAAGGTCAACGGGGTCTTTTCCGTTTAAGAAGTCCCACATATAAAGGCGTACACCTGCATATTTAATCTGGGGTGTGAATGTCATACAACCGTACCAAAGTCTGCCCTTACTATCAAAATCCATACCGTAGGAATTAAAGAAAACGTCTGCCAAATCTCCTGAATAGTCAATCTTGGGAACAGGTCTTCCGATTTCTTTTACCTTGCCTGTCTTCATATCGTATGCAAAAAGCATCTGTCCACGTCCGTCAACAGAGCAGGGGCCTGTTGTCATATATAAAACACCGTCTTTTTCTCTTGCGTGGCGCATAAGGTCTTTGATATCTGCTTCAAGATATTCGATATCTCTTATATCGCTGTTATAACGGAAAAGCTTACCTGAATATGTAGAGCCGTAAATGTGTCCGTCGGAGCAAAGGAAAGTTCTGCTTGTAGCAGTATCGGAAACCTGACCGAGGCATCTCTTTTCGCCTGTATGCACGTTATATACATAACCTGTACCTCGCATCCATGTTGTGCAGAAGTAGTCGCCCGTCTTGGGACAGTACGTTCCGCCGTAGGTTGTGTCATAGGGCGAGATTGTACCCTTGTTCTCAACCACGCCCGTCTTGGGGTCATAGATAATAATATCTGAACCGGGGTATCCTTCCCACTGATGATTTGCGTATTCATAGGGCATCCATGTCGGATGATTCGGAGAAGGCGAGGTTGTGTGTGTTGTTGTGATTATTCTGCCGTCCTCCATAAATGAGAGTGCTGTATGAAATTTTGAAGTACGAAGGCACTCTTCACGAAGAAGAATTTTCTTTTCAAGGTCAAAATGATGTATAAGTTTTTTATTCTCGAAATCGTACTCGTAAAGTCGTGCATATTCGGCAACATAACTTTCACCGCAAGCGGAGAAGAACACTCTTCCCTCGGGGCTTATTACCATATCCCATACTGCATTATGTGTGGGGAGTTCATCAATCAGGATATGATTAACACCTGTCTGCGGAATGAGGTTGAAAAATTCCTGCGGTTTTTCGTTCAAAATTGAAAAAGTATTATCGGGTTTTCTTGACATACTATTACTCCTTTTTTATTTTATGTTTTGATTTTATAACTTTAAAGTTCCGTTTACTTAATGCATTTTGTGATTTGGTTGTGATTTTTAAAGAAAAAAGCACGTTTCCGCGCGGAAACGTGCTTTTACTTACAATTTTTCGGAGAATATCCGTATTTCTTTTTAAATGCCGATGAAAAATACTCAATCGAGTTAAATCCCGATTCAAAACAAGCTTCGGTACAGCTTCTTTTTCCGTATTTTATAAGATTATGCGAAAATTCAAGCCTTAAATCAAGAAGATAGTGCTGGAAAGATATGCCTGTTTCTTTTTTAAAACAGGTGCTGAAATAGTTGGGTGCATAGTGGCACACATTGGCAACATCTTCAACAGCTATATTTGTCCTGAAATTGTCGTGTATGTATAAGAGAGCTTTTCGTATATTCTGGTTTCCCGCTTTTGAAAGAGATCCTTTTTTCGCGTTACGCACAATAAGGATTACAAGCTGTTCAATAATATTCTGCACAAATATTTCGTGTGCAGGAAGATTCCCCTTCTCCCTTTCTGCGATAAGCGCCCTGCAAAGATGTTCCGCAAGAGAGAAATCCTCGTCCGAAAGTCTGCACACAATAGGAAAACTTTCCATATCGCATATTTCATACAGTTTACTGTCAAAAACACTATGCGAGAACTTGACACTGTAAACATCAAAGGTTTCGTCACCATCAATCTTGTTATAATGGAAATCAAACGGTCCCATCAAAATCGCTGTGCCCGGCTCAAAGGGGTACTCGGTATTATTTAAAACCTGAACACCGCTGTTTCTTTTGAAAACCGACAAAAGAAAATGCGAATGCCAGTGTATTTTCCCCGTACCTATATTTTCAAGAAGTTCTGCATCATATATGGAATTTTCAATATCAAATCTTTTTGGGGTATCGTAACCTTTATTCATATTGACTCCTCGTTTCCTTTTAATCATAACAAAACGTGAGAATGGTGTCAAGTTACTCATAGCTCCATATTCACAAAAAAGCAGAATGGTCAACGGCCATTCTGCTTTTGAATGTTATTTAATTTTTACAGGTACTCGGCGTTTAATTATCGCTGATACTACCTCAATCAAAATCCACAGGGCAAGTATTGAAGCTCCCGAAACATTTCCGCCTACCAAGCTAAAGAACAATACTATCTTTAAAATGCCTCTTCCTTTTCTGCCGGCATAGAAGTTGTGAGCGCCAAAATAGCCGAGCCACACCGCAAGCACTACATAAAGAATTACGCTTTTCTTCTTCCCCTGAGGTTGCGGTTGCGGAGCTACATAGTTGGCATTAGATGTTTCTCTGCCCGCAAGCACTTTGAAAGTATAATCAAATTCAGGACCACCATTAACACTGAACGTAGCATGGTAAATTCCCGCCTGAACCATAGTTCCGTCTGTACCTTTCAGAACAAAAGTCTGGGCAAGTCTGTCATCTGTAGGTCTGACATGAATAGTTGACGTGGTGTTATGTACCAGATTTCCGATTTCATCTCGCACCTTAAAGTCCAGTTTTATCTGACCGTCAAATCCGAATGCACTTTGCATCGTCATCTGGAAAGACACAACTGAATAAGTGTTTCTGTTAATTACAGAAGTCAGATTTCCTTTCGCCCAGTAGTCATTCATATCATTTGTTCCGATTGACTGTACAGAGCGGATTCTGAACTGACCGTTAGTTTCCGGTGCAGATGTCTTGTTTTCCACAGACGCAGGTTTCTTAGTCTTGGTGGAGTCACCCATAATTTTCTGTATACCGCGCACCAAATCCTGCATATATCCGAGTTTTGATACATCCTGAGCCTGAAGAGCCAAAAATTCACGAGGCAAATCATACGGAGACATATTTCTGTAACAAGGAATTACAGACTTTTTCTCGCCCTGCTCAATAAGTTCGAGGTATCTGCTCCATTCGTTACGCACCCAGACAGCCTCAAAATATTCCGGTTTAGTTCCGACAACAAGCATTATTTTCGCGCTGTTCAAAGCTGCGAAAATATATGGTTCGTACGCCATACCAAGTTTGTCTTCAAGTGTAATTCTTGCAAAGAACACCTTGTAACCCTTTTCTGTCAATTCATCATAAATATCCTGCGCGATTACGCTATCAAGAGTTCTTTCACCCTTTTCGTCGGATTCTTTATAACAGATGAAAATGTCAAAAGGTTCTTCTTTTGAAGAAATGGCAAGAATATTTTTCTGTACACTGTCGATATACTCTGCTTCCTGTCTATAAACATCACGAGCCATGAAGTCAGCATTTTCAATAGCTGCAAGATAGTTTTTATCCTGCAAAATTGAACCGAACTGTGCTCGGTGACAAGTAGGAACACGCTTATTTGTTCGGGGGTCTGATACGTATTCAATACCGTATCGACAAAGACAAAGTCCCCAATAAGCTTCCGCTTCATCAGGAAATTCACTTAAAATATTTTCATAAATAAGTGCAGCTTTATCAAATTCATTCATACTGCGGCTCTGATTTGCTCTATCAAAAAGCGCAGTCTTTTTTTCATCAGTGACTTTCGGCAAAGTTTGCTTCGTGCCACAATACTCACATTCAGCGACATAAACATTTTCCTCAACATTCAATGTTCCGCCGCACATCTTACATCTTAACGTTACCATTTATAGACCCTTTCTTGACAATTATTTCAAGAGTTTACATCTTTCATTTCTTTCCAGAAGCAACAACATTGCTTTTTTACAGCATCTCAATGCTTCATCATTATCATTACAGCTAATACAAACATTTGCTCTGTCTATCTGAGCCTTGAGTTCTTCTTCATATGATCTTAACGCATCATTACTCATCGGATCGCTGTAACGGATTTTATCTGCAAGTTCTTCAAATGCAGCTTTCACTTCATGATTCTGGGGATTCTGCAACTTTGCAACAATCATATCCACGTCTACTCGAAGATTTTTCATAAACGCTGTATTTACTTTTACGTTCTTCTGTACATTTTCAATGATTTCTTTTGCCATAAAGCAAGAACCGATGAAAATTATAAAAGCAACAAGTAACAGAAGCTGTACAATAAATGCAAATTTCCATGAAGCACCGCTTGCATCTGCAAACATAAAGATTGTAGAAATTACAAACTCTGCAATCAGGTAAATGTAACAATGCTTATAGAACGGGTATAATAAGAGCCAATCGCGAGGAATAGGAGCTCTGTCAGCCAATAATGACGCACACAAAATAGTTGATGCAAGCGCCACCATCATAAATGCATAAGAAGTCCAGAACGCTCCGCCGTGTTCGCCACCTGCGATCATAAATAAAATTACGTTATATACTACCAACACGATAGCCGCCATAATGGCACCTGTTATAAATCTGGAATTTTTACCTTTCATTATTCAGCATCCTCCCTTGCTTTTCCGCATTCGGAACAGAATTTTCCTTTTATGCCTTTTGCACCGCAAGAACAGTCCCAAGTGTTAGTTGCCGATTCCTTCGGCTTTCCGCACTCTGCACAGAACTTACCCGCATTTCCCTTTGCGCCGCAAGAGCAATCCCAAAGCTGAGGCTTTTCTTTACCACATTCAGCACAGAACTTTCCACCGCCATTAGTTGCTCCACAGCTACATGTCCAACCATTTGCAGGAGCAGTTTCTTTGTTCTGCTCATTACCCGGCATAAAACCTTTCATAATGTCGCCCATCTGTGAGCCCATATTTCCAAGAGCAGCCATGCCGATTCCCATGCCCATAATTTCAGACATCATTCCGCCACCGGTTCCACCATTTCCGCCCATATTGCCTATACCTTCTGCATAAGCCTTCTGAACATCTGCCTGAAGAACATCCTTCTGGTTGTAACCCTTGGCAGCCATAATTTCAGCTTCAGCAAATCCTTCATATCTTAACTTATCCGCTGCAGCCTGAGCTTCAATTCTCTGTCTTTCTGCTTCAAAGCGAGCCTTTTCAGTCAATGTTTCCTGCTCTTCCATTTCAACCTTACGCTGAGCAGCTGCAATATCTGCACGAACTTCTCTTTCGCGGATTTCAAGGTAAGAAGCAGCCAACAAATCACGAATACGTTTGAAGTTCTTGTCCTCTTCAGGTAAAGATACGTTTGTTACAAAGAACTGCGGAACGCGTAAACCGTATTCTTCAAATCCTGCAGAAACCTTTTCGCGCAATGATGCAGACAATGATTCTAAATTCTCGTCAATTTCAAGAATGTTGATTTTTTCTGCCTTTATCGCTGCTGCAAGATTTCCCTTTACAGCTGTCATAATCATCGGACGGAAGTAATCACGCAATGTGCTCTTTGCACTACCATTATTATCTCCGTTTAACACCTGTGCTCTGACAAGTGAGTTTGTTGTTCCGACAAGTTTTAAAAGCAACTTTCTGCCGTTATCAACTTCAAGGTTCAATTCACCTGATGCACCGATATCCAACGGAATTCCTGTATTCGGTTCAATGAATCTTACACGAGAATCTGTTCCCCACTTGATAGCCATCTGTACAGTTTTGTTTATGAAGTAAACCTCTGCATGGAAGGGATTAGGCTTTCCTGTAGGTAAATCATAAATTTTCTTAAGAACGGGAACATTTTCTGTTTCCAGAGTATGTCTACCCGGTCCGAAGCTGTCTAATGCTTCACCATTCAGGAAGAAAATAGCTTCCTGAGATTCGTGTACTATCAACTGTGAACCAAGATTGAAATCTTCAATCGGGTGCTTCCATATAAATGTCTCGTTATCGCCCTCATACTTGATGACGCTGACGCCATTAGCACTAACAAGTTTTTCTTTAGCAAGCTCTTTCTGCACATCTATTACCTTGTCACAAATAGGACAGGTTGCCTGCTCCTTTGTTTTATCTACTTCGATAGTGCATGTACACTGCGGACAAACAATATTTTTAAGCTTGTAGTCAGATGTTGTTGCTGCCACCCCAAGAAGAGTTCCGCAACCGGGACACTGACGATGCCTTTCCTTATTTGAAGTAAGCTTCGCCTGATCCAATACAACTACCTTGCCACATTCAGGGCATACTTTTGATGTCATACGTGAAGTTTCTACATTGATTTCTTCACCACACGTCACACACTTGATCGCTTTTTTCGCAAAAATGGAAGTTGATGCAGTATTATAACTACCACATTTTGGACATTCCAAAGCAAATTTTGCCATTTTATTTTCCCCCTAAAATTTTTATATTTTATGGTTTATACACATAACTAGATTATATCGGATTTTGGATATATTTGTCAACTAAAATCGAAAATTAGGAGTGTTTTTATTTCGTCGCACTAAAATCAGTCCTGTGTTTTTTTAAAAGTGTGCTGTTTATACCATAAATTAACATTTTAAAACATTTTTATTGATAAATTGTCATTTTTATGGTATGATAATAATGTATAATTGTTTTTACTAAGGAGATGCATACAATGAAACTCGGAATCGTAGGACTCCCGAACGTTGGTAAGAGTACACTTTTCAACGCAATCACAAAAGCAGGTGCTGAAAGTGCCAATTACCCGTTCTGTACAATAGAGCCGAACGTTGGTGTCGTTGCCGTTCCCGATGAAAGACTCGACGTTCTTGCAAATATGTATAACCCCGAAAAGGTTACACCCGCAATTGTAGAATTTGTCGATATTGCAGGTCTTGTACGCGGTGCAAGCCGTGGCGAAGGTCTTGGCAACAAATTCCTTGCACATATCCGTGAAGTTGACGCAATCGTTCACGTGGTACGTTGTTCTGAAGACAGTAACATCGTTCACGTTGACGGAAGTGTTGACCCGCAGAGAGATATCGAAACAATCAATCTTGAGCTTGTTTTTGCCGATCTTGAAAGCGTGGACAAGCGTATCGACAGAACAATGAAGATGATGAAGTCGGGCGACAAGAAATACGCTGCCGAACTTGAGCTGTGGAAACGCTATAAGGAAGCGCTTGAAAGTGGCAAGAGCGCAAGAAGCGTTGAAATCACTGCCGATGAAGCAGAAATCGTAAAAGAGCTTGCCCTTCTTACAATGAAGCCTGTTCTTTATGCGGCAAACGTTGCCGAGGGAGATTTTGCCGCAGGCATTGAAAACAACGAATTCGTTAAGAAAGTTGAAGAAATTGCCAAGGCTGAAAATGCACAGGTTCTTCCCATTTCTGCACAGATTGAAGAAGAAATCAGTTCTCTTGAAGGCGACGAAAAGCAGATGTTCCTTGAAGAAATGGGTCTCTCTGAATCAGGACTTGACCGTCTTGTAAAAAAGAGCTATGCGCTTCTTGGTCTTATCAGTTACCTTACAGCAGGCACTCCTGAAGTTCGTGCGTGGACTATCACTCGCGGTACAAAAGCACCGCAGGCTGCAGGTAAGATTCATACTGATTTTGAAAAGGGTTTCATCCGCGCAGAAGTAGTTAGTTACAACGACCTTATCGAATGTGGCAGTCACGCCGCTGCGAAGGAAAAAGGTCTTGTCCGCAGTGAAGGTAAAGAATATGTGATGAACGACGGAGATATTGTTCTTTTCCGTTTTAATGTATAATTTTTACACCCGATTTGAAAGGAGTGGATTCTATGAACAAAAGAATTATTGGTCTTTTGCTCACATGCGTAGTGATTTTAACCGCGTTTACCCCCTTTGCAATGGCTGACGATGTTACCATGTATGCTTCCGATGGACGCACAATAAGCGTAAACAGGGACGACATCCCTCTTTGGAAAGCAGTTGGTTGGTATGAAACTGCCGAAGATGCCCGCATTATAACAATGTATTCTATGGATGGCAGGACTATCGACATTCCTCAGCTCTACCGCGAAGACTATCTCAAAGTCGGTTGGTATAACACTATAGAGGAAGTTACTCTTTCAATGTATTCTATGGACGGAAGAACTATCACCGTCTACAAAGCTGTTGCCGAAGAATACCGCAAGGTTGGTTGGTATTATAATTTATCGGACGTAACAGTGCCTATGTACGATGCCGAAGGCGTAGAATATACTATTTTCAAGGACAACGTTGAAAAAGAGCTTGCCAACGGACTTGTTACCGATAAATCCGCTGTTATGCAGTTAATGTTTTCTGCGGACGGAAGATTTATTTACGTACCGTTTGGCAAAGTTGCTGACCATGAAAAAGTTGGTTGGTATCGTGCAGGTGGTAAAATAGACCCCAGTCGTCCTATGGTTGCGTTAACATTCGACGACGGCCCCGGAAAGTACACAGATGCCGTTTTAAGCATTCTTGAAAAATACAACGTGCACGCTACATTCTTTGTTCAGGGTAAAAATGTTTCAGGTTATGCATCTGTTATGCAACGTGCAGTAAACCTCGGAAATGAAATCGGAAATCACACATGGAGTCACGTCAGATTGACAAGTTCATCTGCCGCTACTATTTCAAGTCAGATAAATTCAACAAACACAGCTGTTTACAACGCAACAGGCGTTTATCCCAAGCTTTATCGTCCACCTTATGGTTCTTATAACAGCACGGTTTTAAACTCTATCGCAATGCCGGCTATTATGTGGTCTGTTGATACTCTTGACTGGAAAACAAGAAATCCTGCAAAAACACTTGATTGTGTTAAGAAAAACACTCAGGATGGAAGCATTATTTTGATGCACGATATACATCAGCCTACTTATGAATCAGTTGAAAGTGTTGTTAAACACCTTTTGATGAACAACTTCCAGCTCGTTACTGTCAGCGAGCTTATCGAGTGTCGGCAGGGAAGCGCCGTTAACGGACGCGTCTATAATTCAGTAAAACCGTAATATAATACTCCTTGTCAGGACATACTATTGGTATCAATTGACAAGGAGTGTTTTTTTATGCAGTTTTATCCGCAGATTGCTTTTATTCACGCAAGGGAGATTCTCGATTCGCGCGGAAATCCCACTATCGAAACAGAAGTTTTCCTCGACGACGGAACATTCGCTTGCGCGGCGGTGCCTTCAGGCGCATCGACAGGGGCTTTCGAGGCGTATGAGCTTCGTGATAAAGATAAATCACGTTATGGTGGCAAAGGAGTTCTGAAAGCAGTTCATAACGTCAACACAACAATCAACGAAGCTCTTAAGGGTGCAAATCCGTTCAATCAAAGAAAAATTGATACGCTTTTGTGCAACCTTGACGGAAGCGACAATAAAGAAAAGCTTGGCGCAAATGCGATTTTAAGTGTTTCCCTCGCAGTTTGCAAGGCGGCGGCAAATTCTTTGGGAATAAGCCTTTACAGATACATCGGTGGTACAAACGCGCATCGCCTTCCCGTGCCGATGATGAACATCATAAACGGTGGCAGACACGCGTCAAATTCAATCTGTTGTCAGGAATTTATGATTATGCCCACAGGTGCACAGTGCTTTTCCGAGGGTATGCGCAATTGCGTTGAGGTTTTCCACACTCTTGCAGGTGTTCTGAAAGAAAAAGGTTACTCAACAGCTGTCGGTGACGAAGGCGGTTTCGCACCCGATTTCAAAAGCGACGAAGAAGCGTTGAAGGCGATTTGCTCTGCGATTGAAAAGGCAGGGTTTAAGCTTGGTGATGATTTTTGCATCGCACTTGACGGCGCGACAACAGAAATGTACGAAGCGGCTAAGAGCGAAGGCAAAGAGGGCGACTACTATTTCTGGAAACAGGGGCTTTTCCTCTCTCGCGATGAGATGATTTCCCTGTGGGAAGATTGGTGCGCAAAATATCCCATCCGTTCTATTGAGGATGCGATGAGCGAGGAAGATTGGGACGGTTGGAAAACCATTACGCAGAAGCTCGGAGGCAAAATCCAGCTTGTTGGCGATGACCTTTTTGTCACCAATACAAAAAGACTGAAAATGGGAATAGATAAGGGGATAGCAAATTCAATTCTCATAAAGCTTAATCAGATAGGCACTCTGACCGAAACCCTTGAGGTTATTGAAATGGGCAAAAAATACGGCTATAAAAGTATTATTTCCCATCGCTCGGGAGAGAGTGAAGATAGCTTTATAGCCGACCTTGCGGTGGCGGTCAATGCCCCCTTTATTAAATCGGGTGCCCCCTGTAGAAGTGATAGGGTAGCAAAATATAACCGCCTGCTCCGCATCGAAGCCGCGCTTGGCGGTTCGGCTGTCTACTCTGAATAATTTATTTGACCGCAGAGGGTAACTTCTGCGGTTTTTATATTTATTATACTTTTTGATATATTTTTTATAGATTAATGATATTTTTTATGATATAATAGACTTAACAACTTTGATAAAAGGAGAGATTTTATGCAAAAATACGGAGTACAGCTATACGGTCTGCGTGATATAGCTCAAGAGGATATCAAGCT
>JAZREK010000010.1:0-7465 GCA_045660765.1 Clostridia bacterium | reverse complement strand
CTTTGGAGTGGAAACCGTGTCCTCTTCAAACGAAGATTGTTTGAAGAATATATTGAGAAAATAAATATAATTTAAGGAGAAAAAAGTATGTCAAGTAAAAGACGAGATTCAAAAAATATTGCAACACAATAATTCTTAAATATCCGTATTGTTAGCAATACGCCCCCGCAGTCATGGGCTGCAGTCATATACCGTTCTTGCAACTCGTACTGTTCTTGAATTATAAAAGATAGATCGGGAAGGTGTATGCCTTCTCGTTAATGGGACGAATGCGGTCACAGTTGTCAATAATAAGACCAGGCTTGATGTTCAATTTATATTTACTAAGCACATCAAAGTTTTTGGTCGATTTTGTGGGAGCAACCCCTTTCTTAACCTCGATGGGATAAATGTCTCCGGCATTAACATAGATAAGATCAATCTCTTTTTGGTCAATGTCGCGATAGTAGAAAAGAAACTCCTTCGGATCCTTGTTATAAGCATAGAAGTTCTTAACGATTTCGCTTACTACATAAGTCTCAAAGAAAGCTCCATTCATTGCACAGGATTCCAGCATCTCGGCATTGGGCCATTTGCAAAGATAAGCACAAAGGCCGGTATCCATAAAGTAAAGCTTGGGAGCCTTAATGATTCGATTGGAAACGTTGGACATATACGGTTGCAACAAATAGATAATTCCGGATGTCTGCAAGATGGAGATCCAACGCTTACAGGTTCGCACATCAATGCCAACGGTACTTGCAATCTGATCGTAATGAAGTTCCTGCGCTGTACGCAATGCAATCACAGAAATGAAATTACGGAATTGTAGCTCGCTGGATGCCTCGATAAGTTTCATAACATCTCGTTCGATATAAGTGTTCACATAAGACTTGAAATAGATCTCGCGCTCGGAAATGCCGGTGCAAATATCGGGAATACCGCCTTTGAAGATCTCTTCAAAGATTTCCTTTTTGCTGATATATTTTCTGCCGTCACTTTCTCTTTTTCTTATCTCACTGATTTCGGGATTAAAAAGTGGCGCATTATATCCGTTCTTCTCCGCAAAGGTAAAGGAAGCCATATCAATAACACCGCAGCGTCCTGCCAAAGAGTCGGAAATGCCTTCCTGAAGCTCAAATCGATTAGAACCGGTCAGGATATACATCAGTTTTCTTTCTTCACCATTTTTCATCCATGCAAGACGTTGCTCGTCGATAATTTTCTTGATCTCATCCAGAAGCTTGGGAGCCTTCTGTATCTCGTCGATGACAATAGGCCACCCGTAACTCTCTAAAAATAATTTCGGGTTACTGAGCGCCAGTGCGCGGTCCTCACCATCATCAAGCGTTACCTTTTTGTATTTATCACCAAACAAACGGTCAATAGTGGTTGATTTACCAACCTGTCTTGGACCGTAAACCACTACGCAGGGAAAAGACTCTCCCGCAGCGAGTATGGCATTTTCCACAGTTCTGTTAATATACATAGAATCAGTACTCCTTTCTCAGTGATTAAAGTATATCACAGAGTTACGATTAAGTCAACTGTTGAATGCTGTTTTCATCGCAACTTTGTTATGTAGTATATCCAACTTATGGCAGAATATACCCTCTAAATAAAACTTGCCTATTTTGTGCCTATTTTTCGCCTATAAAAAGACGATATTTTGCCGATGACAAGTGAACGTAAATATGTTATACTGTTAGTGTGAACAAGTGGGTCCCGTCAGACTCACTTGTTTGTTTGTTGACCTTGGAGAGCCTCCTCCAGGGTCATTTTTTGTTCCGTCAGAAAGGAGTTAAAATATGATAAAAAAAGAAGTTCCCGTTTGGGAGAAATCGAATCTTACCTTGGAAGAGGCTGCAGCTTATTCCGGTATAGGAATACATAAATTAAGAGAGCTCTCGGACAAGGAGGATTGTGAGTTTGTGCTTTGGATCGGCACAAAGAGATTACTGAAACGTAGAAAGCTTGACGAATATATTGAGAGAGCATACTCGATATAAAATCCAAAGTCACGCTTTTGTGTGGGGAAGGTACTTGAAAAATCGGCGTATCTGCTATATAATTAAATAACCGAATTGCAAAACCTTTTCTCGCACGAGGAAAGGAGATGCTATTATGGCAGAAAAAAAGAATACTGTAAGCAAACGACTCGACAGCAACCGTATCAAGCTCCGCAAGGGTGAATCTCAAAGGAAAAACGGTACATATGACTACCGTTGGACCACACCGGACGGAAAACGTCACACCATATATGCCACCACACTCGATGAGCTCCGAGAAAAAGAAGAAGAGATTATCAGTGATAAGCGAGACGGCATTAGGGTGGAGAACAAGCGCATCACGGTCAACGATATGTTTGATATGTGGTGTACGTTAAAGCGTGGACTCAAGGACAACACTTTCCAGAACTATTGTTATATGTACAATAACTTTATCCGAAAAAGTTTTGGCAAATCTCGGTTGTTAGAGGTAAAGAAGTCCGATGTTCGCCGTTTTTACAACTATCTTGTCGATGAAAAGATTATGAGTGTGTCTACTATGGATACCGTTCATAACCTTCTGCATCAGGTGTTTAATCTGGCGGTGGACGATGAGTACATTCGTGTAAATCCAACTGATCGCTTGCTCAAGGAGTTAAAGCAGACCCACAACTTCCAACAGGAACGGCGGAAGGCTTTAACAGTCAAAGAGCAAAAGTTGTTTTTGGATTTCCTGAAGAATAGTCCCATCTATAACCATTGGTATCCGGTGTTTTCTATTATGCTTGGTACAGGAATGCGCGTAGGTGAACTCACGGGACTGAGATGGTGTGATATTGATTTGGATGAAGGGCTCATCAATGTCAACCATACCCTTGTGTATTACAATAAGGGCGGATCCAAGCATTGTCACTTCGCTGTCAACACGCCTAAAACTGCGGCTGGAACACGTACCATACCAATGATGGACTTCGTTAGAGATGCCTTCCTGCAGGAAAAGCAGTATCAAGAGGATGCAGAAATACGTTGCGAAGTGACCGTTGACGGTTATACGGATTTTATCTTTATAAACCGTTATGGTAAAACGCAGCATCAGGGAACGCTCAATAAGGCTATTCGCCGCATCGTGCGAGACTGCAACAATGAAATCCTTGATAATGCTCCCGATGATGCAGAATTTCCGCTGCTACTTCCACTATTCAGTTGTCATTCCTTGAGACATACCTTCGCCACACGTCTTTGTGAGCAAGGGATCGATATCAAGGTGATGCAGGATGTTCTAGGTCACAAGGATATTACAACCACGATGGATATTTATGTCGATGTGACCCAAGAGCTAAAGCAGAAGGAATTTGAGGGCCTTGACAGTTGCTTCGGTCAATAATTTTGCTTACGCCAATTTACGCCAAATCTTACGCCAATTTAAACAGGTCGTATGAACACCTATGAAGATTTGCGTAAAATGCAGCAAAGAAGAACCCTGTAAGAAAGGGGTTTACGAAGACTTATGAAGAGTTGTGCCGATTAACTTTCGAGGCTCCCCACAATGAAACCCCTTGATTGATTTAAGAGGTAAAAAAGCATGGAAAAGAAGTTATATAAATCTAACACAGACAAAAAACTTTGCGGCGTTTGCGGCGGCATTGCTGAATATTTGAATATTGACTCTACTGTTGTCCGTCTCGTTATGGTTTTTGCCGCTGTTTTTGCCAGTTGTGGATTGTTGGCATACATCCTTGCCGCAATTATTATGCCCCAAAAAACCGAATAAACCTGTCTTAGATAAAAACACCCTATGACCGTAAAAAGTCATAGGGTGTTTTCGTATACCAACAAAAAACTCCGTTTTGGTGAACGGAGTTTTTCTATTCAAAAGGGTTTTATTAGACTTTAATTTTCTGACCGCCGCAGCAGAGAATAACGTTACCTGTAACCCAAGATGAATCGTCGCTTGCGAGGAAGGATGCAACAGATGCAACTTCTGATGTTTTACCAAGTCTCTGCATAGGAACTGATGCAATTTTCTGCTTCATAATATCCTCGGGGATAGTCTTGAGAATATCTGTGTCGATCATACCGGGAGCGATGCAGTTTACGGTGATATTCTTTCTTCCGCTTTCCATTGCGAGTGTTCTTGTCAAGCCTTCAATTGCAGATTTTGCGGCTGTGTAGTTTGTCTGTCCGATATTACCGAGAGCAGATACTGAGGAAATGTTGATTATCTTACCGTAGGAACGGTCTCTCATGCCGGGGATAACTTCCTGACAGCAGTAGAATGTTCCGTAGAAGTGAACGTCCATAACAAGCTTTGCCATATCTACGGGCATCTTGTGGAACATAGCATCACGTGTGATACCTGCATTGTTAACAAGAATGTCAACTCTGCCAAACTTTGCAAATATTGTTTCAAAAGCAGTGTGTACTTCTTCCTGTGATGCAACGTTGCACTTAACTGCGATAACACGGTTACCTGTAGGATCAAGCTCTTTTGCTGTAGCATTACCGAGTTCAATATCCATTTCAAGTATTGCAACGCCTGCTGCATCATCTTCGAGGAAGCGTTCAACGATTGCTCTGCCGATACCTTTGCCGGCGCCTGTAACAACTGCGTACTTATTAGTTAATTTTCCCATTGTTTTTCTCCTTTTTCATTGTAAATCGTATGTAAAAAATTATTTATTTCTGTAAACTGCGCCCGTTTCTTCCATTGCAGCAATCTGCTCTTCGGTATAACCCATACTGAGAAGAACTTCTTCTGTATCTGCGCCAACCTTTGGTGCGGGAACAGTCTTAATTTCGCCAACTGAATCCATTTCGATAGGAGAGCTTGGCATGATTACGGTCTCGCCTGTGCGGCATTCCATATGTTCAAGGTATCCGTTAGCCCAAGCCTGCTCGTCCGATGTAACATCACTGAAATGATTCATTCTTACTAACGGAAGGTCAACCTGTTTTGAAAGCTCGATCCACTCATCACAGGTTTTTGTCTTGTATGCTTCAACGAACAGCTGATATAGCTCTTTTGAATTTGCGGCGCGTGCCTCTCTCGTTAAATAACGTTCATCGCCGATAAGATCAGGTCTGCCTATCATTGTAAACATCTTCGGTAAAGAAACAGAAAGCTGACCATTTGCAAGGAACAGCCATTCGCCGTCTTTGCAGAGATAACAGCCTCCGGGAGGGCCTATCTGTTCGCGAGACATAGGATAATCACGACCCCAAGGTCTTTGTGTTATTATCTCCATAGTACCCATTGTAAATATACCTGTATGGTAAAGACTTGCTCTTACATAGTCGCCTTTGCCTGTACGTTCTCTTCCGATAAGTGCTGCACAAACCTGTGCGGTAAGGTTGTAAGCAGTAACTGTATCGCCAACACCGGAGGGGGGAGATATCGGAACATATGAATCAGTAAGGGGCGACATATCACGTAAGAATCCGCTTCTTGTCCAGAATGCAGTTGTATCAAAAGCCGGTCTGCCCGCTTCCGGACCCTCTTCTCCAAAGCCAAGAACTATGGCGTAAATAAGTTTGGGGCAACGCTCCTTAACATCTTCGTAAGAAAAGCCGAGACGCTTTAATGCATCGGGTCGTGTGTTTGTTACAAACACATCCGCCTCTTCTAAAAGCTTCCAAAAAATCTCTTTTCCTTCGGGACTTTTCAGGTTCAGTGATATCAACTTTTTCCCCGAGTTATATATATCAAAAACCGGGTTTTCATCGTCATTGAAACGGGTGTTAAAGTTCATACCGAACTCTCTCCAGCCGTCTCCCTTCGGATGCTCAACTTTGATGACTTCAGCTCCCATGTCGCCTAACATACGCGCGCATACGGGGGCAGCAACGAAAGTCGTCAAGTCTACTACTTTAATTCCTTCCAAAGGTTTGCTCATAAGTATACTCCTTGTGTCAAAAACTTTGCATAATTTAAGCATTATAATTTATTATAATTATAGAATTATAATATTAAGTTGTCAACACTTTAAACTTTCTTTTTTCTAAATACAGTTAGAAAGTACATAAAAAGTTGGATTATCCATTGACGGTGTTTGGTTTTTGTGCTATTCTAACAGTAAAATGGGGAAAGAATGAGTATCCCAATCAACTAATTAAAATAATATAACAGGAGTGTCAAAGAATAATGAAAAATGTAGTAATTGTTGACGGACTTCGTACACCTTTCGGAAAGCTTGGCGGCGGACTTCGTCAGTTCCACACAGTAGATATGGCGGCTATGGTTATCAAAGGTGTTATGGAAAAGACAGCACTTGATCCCAAAGAGCTTGATGCGGTCTATTTCGGAACTGCAAACGGCGATGCTAAGTGTCCAAACCCCGCGCGTTTTGCTTCGCTTCAGGCAGGATTGCCTTATGAAACATCGGCAGTTGCTGTTGAGATGCAGTGCGGTTCTGCAATTGCAAGCATTAACCATGCTGCATACCGTATTCAATTGGGCGATGCAGATGTTGTACTTGTCGGCGGCGGCGAATCATTCAGCCAGCGTTTTGTTAAGTTTTCTACATCAACAGAGCCGTATAAAATGATTGCTCCTGCAGCTATACCTCCTTCTCTTGCTCCCAAGGCAGAGGACAATCTCATTATGCTTCAGGTATCCGACCTTATGGCTAAAACATGGGGAGTTACCCGTGAAGAGTGCGACGAATTTGCTCTTCGCAGCCAGCTGAGAGCAAAGGCTGCTGACGAAAGCGGTTTCCTCGCAAAGCAGATTATGCCTGTAGTTATTCCCGCAACAAAGAAGACTCCCGAAATTGTTGTTGCAAAAGATGAGCATCCCCGTCATGAAAGCACAATTGAAGGCCTTCAGAAGCTTCGCCCTGTATATGAAGGCGGTGTAACAACAGCAGGAAATGCAAGTGGTAGAAATGACGGCGCATCTATGCTTCTTATGATGAGCGAAGAAAAAGCAAAAGCCCTCGGTTACACACCTATCGCACGTTGGGTAGGCGGCTGTGATGTCGGTTGCGATCCCAAGCTTATGGGTATCGGTCCAGCATATTCAAACATGAAGCTTATGCAAAAACACGGACTTAAGCTTTCCGATATTGACGTATTTGAGTGTAATGAAGCGTTTGCTGCTCAGAACCTCAGCGTTATTAGAGAAATGGAAAAAATCGGCGGTCAGCAAATTGATATTGAAAAATGGAATCCCAATGGCGGCGCAATTGCTTTTGGACATCCCAACGGTGCATCTGGCGGCAGAGTGGCATTGTTTGCTCTTCATCAGCTTCTTGAAACAGGCGGTGAAATGGGTATTATTTCTTCTTGCTGCGGCGGCGGTCTCGGTGTATCAGCGCTCTTCCAGAGAATATAAGATATTTACAGCTGTGTGTTTTTGGCACACAGCTGTTTTATGTAAATTTATAATATAAATTTGCAACCCGAATTTACTGTTATTATTAGGGGATTATCTTTGTTTGCTATAAAAAAGTCCGATTATTTCAATCGGACTTTTTACTATTATGTTGTTTTATGTTTAT
>JAZREK010000009.1:0-1762 GCA_045660765.1 Clostridia bacterium | reverse complement strand
TAAGCTTGAAATCGTAAGCGAAAAGGCTTACTCAAACGGTCCCCGTGCAAAGGTTCGTTGCTACGGTGCAGACGATGTTCGTGAAGGTGTTGCAATCATGCATCAGGAAAAGGTTGACGTATCTATCACAGGTAACTCAACTAACCCCACACGTTTCCAGCATCCCGTTGCAGGTACATACAAGAAGGAATGTATCGAACTTGGCAAGAAGTACTTCTCAGTTGCATCAGGTGGCGGTACAGGCCGTACACTTCATCCCGATAACATGGCAGCAGGTCCTGCTTCCTACGGTATGACAGATACAATGGGTCGTATGCATTCAGATGCACAGTTCGCAGGTTCTTCATCAGTTCCCGCACACGTTGAAATGATGGGACTTATCGGCGCTGGTAACAACCCCATGGTTGGTATGTCAGTAGCTTGTGCAGTTGCTATCGAAGAAGCAAGCAAGTAATTTGCAATATAGAAAAAAGACACATCGCACGATGTGTCTTTTTTTGTTAACTTTTTGAAACCAACACAAAAACTGCCCCGTCCCCAAACTTTTCAATCCACAAAAGCACTCTCGAGAGTGCGAAAATAAAATAAATTTGACTTATTGTGTAAAAAGCATATAATTGTATATAGAATATACTTAACTTAAGGAGTGCTGATTTTTATGAAAAAATTTGTTTCTACACTTTTGGTTTGTGTACTTTTCGCACTTTCTATTCCTTTTTCAGCATCGGCATACAAAATCGGTGATGTTGTTGGGTATGCACTTTCAACAGATATTGCAGCGACAATCAACGGTTACGATATTCCATCGTTCAACGTTGACGGTTACACCTATGTAACTGTTGAAGATCTTCGTTATTATGGTTTTTCTGTCAATTATGACGACTCCACCCGTTCTCTTTCAGTAAGCAGAGACTGGAGCCAGGAATATGTAAGCAAGGTGTACGAAAAGCCCTATGTACTGTCAGGAAACGTAGGAAAACGCGAACGCAGAATTTTATACACCGATATTGTTACATACCTTGATGGAAACTATGTTCCTGCGTATAACATTGATGGTCAGACAATAATCAGTTTTGATTCTCTTTCTGCATATGGCGGAGTGTCTTATGATAACAACAAGCGTGAAATTTCTCTTTCTCTTACAGGGCTCGGCACAAACCCAAATCCCGTAATGCGCGCATCAGAATTTTTGCAGAAAATTCAGGGGCATTGGGCTAAGGGCTGGGATTTCATCAGTTTTGAAGGTAATGAGTATGTATATGCAACATACTGTAGCGAAGTCTGGCATATGGGTACAATTGTAGATATTCAGAGAAACAGCAACAATAGCGTTACTCTTAAAATAGATTGTCCCGCTATGGAATATGGATATGAGCTTGTATACGAGGCACATATCGCTACAATCACATTTACGAGTACCGATGGTTTTACAGAAAGCATCACCAGAGATTCAGACAGTTATTATGAGACAGAGACTTTCGACTACGTAGCTCGTACTTTTGATGAGTTTGCAAGTGTAATGGATAAGAAATTCGGATTCTGATACATTTTTCGGGCACAGTAAAATAAGCGGATTTGCTTACACTTATAATAGCGAATAATTTAAAGGCAGTAGGGTTTATTGAACAGAACCAGTAAAAACGTACAATAGACAAAAAAGACCTCTTGTTGTAGAATAAAATACAACAGGAGGTCTTAAATTATGCCTAGAAAATATGAAAAAGTACAAGAGTTAATTCCCTTGATTAAACAAAAGATTGAA
>JAZREK010000008.1:0-12566 GCA_045660765.1 Clostridia bacterium | reverse complement strand
ACGCTTTTCCTGTCGGCTTTTTTCCAGCCGTTTTTCTGCCATGAATCAAGCCATTTCTGATTGATTGCATCCGTCAGATATTTAGAGTCGCTGTAAAGAGTTACGTTACACGGTTCTTTCAGCAGTTCAAGTGCCTCTATCGCAGCTAAAAGCTCCATTCGGTTGTTTGTGGTTTTCCGAAATCCGCGACTTATTTGTTTTTCATTTCCGTTATAGATAAGAACTGCCCCGAATCCACCTTTACCGGGATTACCTGTACAAGCTCCATCTGTATAAATTTCCACGTTTTTCATTATGTCACTTCCTATACGTCAGCTAGTTTTGAAGCGTATTTTATTTCAAAATGAAACCGAAAGGTTGTTGCATTTTTGCAACAACCTTTCTTTTGACAATTAGTTTGACACATTCTGTATAATAGGTACAAGCACGGCTCTGCCAGGAGCAGCGTAGAATGAACCCAATGATCCGTCTGCGTAAGTTTTTACAAGTTCAAAGGGGTTTCTTGTCAACAAAATTCGTGTTCCGAGACCGATACCATAAGTTCTTCCGTACTGACCGGAATTGATTGAAGCCTTTTTACCACGGATAACCAATCTTTCTATAGTACAGTCATCAAAATTAACCATTGTTTCAACGCCGTCACCGATATAGATAGTGCCGTTGTTTACAACACCCTTAAGATTTACATTGTTAGCTCTGATAAGAACGTTACCTTCGGGAAGAGATGTGTATTCACCTTCCTCGTCGATGTATGTTGTAACGATTTTATCCATAATCTGAGCAAATTCAAGTCTTGTCATAGGATCAAGAGGTCTTATGTACTGAACTTCGCCAAAGCAGTATGTCATAACTGCGCTTACTTCCTTCTTTGCCCAGTCAGCAACCATATCACCGTCAGAGTAAGTCTTCAAAACGCCATCTCTTGAATCGGGAAGGTTGAAAATTCTGTAAAGAACGATAAATGCTTCCTGTCTTGTGATTGAATTGTTGGGATTAAGCTGCATCTTGTCGTCGCCCTTGAAAGCACCCATAGAAACCGCTTTCTGCATAGATTCATAGAACCAGTCGCCTTCATTCACATCAACAAATCCGGAGATATCTTCCAAATCTTTTGCGTTCATTGCACGGGCAAAAATAGTTGCCATCTGCGCACGAGTGATAGGTGTGTTAGGCTGAATTGTGCCATCTTCATAACCCTGAAGAAGGCCATTGTCTACCGCTCTCTGCATAACTTCGCCGTCTGCACCTTCAGGCATATCTGAAAATGCGGCAAAAGCTCCTGTAGAAAGGCTTAAAACCATAGTGAGAGTCAGTACAAGAATCATTAATTTTTTCATCGTTATGTACTCCTTATATATCAATTTTAATATTAAATACTTATGTAGCCCCGCAGTGCCGTTTAACACGGATTATTCTAAACCTGCGTGTGCAGGTGGGTGACTTGCTCACCGCTTATGGGTTTCTCTCTTCAAACGGAGAGCCTACACGCCACGGCAAGACGACTCAGTCTCCCTTATTAGATGTGTTGGTTAAAATAAATCCTTTATTGCGCACACCGCAGGGACGTGTTTATTATAACACGATTTCATGTAAATATCAATCTAAAAACTCGAATTCGTCCTTATTGTTTTCCTTGAAAATATTGTAAACTTTGTCAAAAAGCGCACCGTCATCAACGCCTTCAAGCATCTCTTCACCATCAACCTCTACAAGTTTCATGATGAAAACTTCGCCGTCAATTTCTTCGCTGTCTGTTGCGGGAATAAGCATAAAATATGTTTCACCGTCAAGTTCTACTGTATCGAGGAACTCGTATTCTTCCTCAACAGCTTCAAAAATGTCTTTTGTGTTTTCTGCCATTTTAATTACCCCTTTTTAAGTCTTTATTATATTGAATCAAGATAACCCTGCAGTATGATTACTGCGGCAATCTTGTCAACTTTCGTTTTTCTTTTTTTACCGCTGACGCCACCTGTTTCAAGGATCCTGTGCGCCTCTGTGCTGGAAAGACGCTCGTCCCACATAATGTAAGGGACACCGAGCATCTCGGATAAATCACGGGCAAATTCTTCAGTATATTCCGCCCTGTGTCCAAGTGTTCCATCCATGCGTTTAGGATGTCCTACAACAATTTTTTCAACGCCGTGCGCTTTTGCAACGGCTGCTGTTTTTTCAAGTTGAAGTGTACGATCTTTTTCACAGATTGTATCAAGAGGATTAGCAAGCATTCCCAGAGCATCGCTTACCGCTACGCCAATTCTTGCCTCACCATAATCAAGGCCTAAAATTTTCATAATTATTCACCATATCAATTATAGCAGATAGTCTTTCCTTTTGCAAGATATTTATACAAAGCCGTCAAGGATGAGATAAAGCAGTGCAGAAGGTGTAAACTTTACCCTCAGGTGTATAAAGATACTCCGAGGGTAAAGTTTGCGACTAGCAAAACGCATAAAAAAACGGAATCCGCACTTAGTGCGGATTCCTACAATAAAAGTTCAAAGCAGATTTGTCAAAATTCTTCCTCTGAAATGCTTTTTCCTTTTGCGTTTTGTGTTCTGCGCTATTTTAGCACATCCTACGCTAATTTTTCAATTTTGGTAATCGAAAGTTCATATGCCGTTCTCTGCTCGGTTTCGTCGTCTGAAATTCTCTTGTTATAATTTCTTGACTGCAATCTTCCCCAGAGCATAACGTTACTTCCCACTTCAAGATTTTCGCTGTATACGGCATTTCTTCCCCATGCGATTGCAGGAATATAATCAGATCGGTTGAAAGCGCGGTTCACCGCTACGATAAGATCTGTAATTTCCCGTCCGAAAGGCGTTTTTCTGTAAATCGGAGTTTTGCATATAAATCCATTTATGAAAATCTCGTTGGGGTTTTCAGTATCGTCCTCGTAGGCAGGTGCAACTCCTTTGGCAAACACCGTAAGTATCAATCGGGTTTTCAGTGATGTGTATTTATTATAGCTTCGAAGTTGCCCTTTGATTTTTATTTTATTGCCTTCCCGAATCAACATACTGTCGAACTGATTTTCGCCTATTGTAACGGGAAGAATATCGTCATTTTGAGAAAGGCGCGGAACACGCAGCATAAAGGTGTAGAATTTCTCATCAAGAACACTGTGGCTGTAGGTAGCTTCTGTTTCAACGGTTCCGGTTAGTGTGATTATATTATTTTCCAAGTCGTACAACTCCTTTTATATGTATGTTTTAAATTATATTCAGCAAGACAAAGATATATACCAAAAATAATACGAATATCTTGAAATTCGCCATATATACATATAAAAGAGGTGGTTTTTATGATTTTTATTCCTCGCAGAAAGCTTGTTATTTTTGTGATTTTTATCAGTATGCTCTCATTTATCACATTAAGTATTCACCACAAAAGTTCTGATGTTTTCACCGGAGAAATCACAAAATGCATAGTTCTTGATGCCGGACACGGTCTTCCCGACGGTGGTGCTATCGGAATGACGGGTACAATTGAAAGCACTCTTAACCTCGAAATAGCAAAAAAGGTAAAGAAAGCTTTAGAAAAACAAGGCTACAAAGTTATTATGACGCGAAATGATGAAAACTCAATTTACAGCAAGGGAAACAGCATCGCTGAAAAAAAGAAAAACGATATGAATAAGAGGCTTGAAATAATAAATTCTTCGGGTGCAGATATGTTCATAAGTATACATATGAACAAATTCACTTCTTCCAACTATCGCGGAGCACAGGTCATTTATTCAGGTAATTTCAAAGAATCGGAAACGTTGGCAATGTTTATCCAAAACGAACTTCACCTTGTTCCCGACAACAAATCAAAAAGAGCGCCACTTAAAGCCGCAGACGGAATTTTTCTTTTAAAGAAAGCCTCTATTCCCGCTGTCATCGTAGAGTGCGGATTTCTTTCAAATTTCGACGAAGAAAAACTGCTATGCACACAAAGACATCAGAAAGCTCTTGCTAACGCAATTGCAAAAGGAGTAAAAAATTATTATGAGAGGGATATGAAAAAATGAAGGTATTTGTGACCGATAAATACAGAATTCTGACTTTTATGCTTATATGCGCAATCATAGGAACAGGTGCTATTCTGAGTAAAAGCGGAGATGTATCCGTTTCTTCCACGATGAAAACAATTCCCATTTACAGTGTAGAAAGACAAGACAACAAAATTGCAGTTACTTTCGATTGTGCCTGGGGCAGTGATGATATTGATTTGATTCTCGAGACCCTTAAAAAGCACAATTGCAAAGCGACATTTTTCGTCCTTGGAACATGGGCAGAAAAAAATGAAGAAGCTATGAAAAAAATCGTGGCATACGGACACGAAATAGGGAATCACAGCTACAACCATACCCATTACACAACGCTTTCTACAGATAAAATGCTCGAAGATATTAAAAAAACAAATGAAGCAATAAAAAATGCGTGCGGAACATCTCCCACCCTTTTCCGAGCGCCGTCCGGTGACTATTCAAACAGCGTTATTGAAGTTTGTCACAACGCAAAAATGGAATACATACAGTGGTCTGTGGACAGTTTGGACTGGCGCGGGTTAAATTCCGGACAGATGCAAAAAAGAATCATCCCAAAAACCCAAAGTGGCGATATTCTTCTTTTTCACAACGGAACAAAACACACCGCAGAAAGCCTTGATGAAATCCTGTCCGCACTTGAGAAAAAAGGTTTCTCCTTTTTAAAGGTCAGTGACCTGATTTATAAGGATAACTACACAATCGACCATACGGGACGGCAGAAATTATTAAAATAAACATTGATTATCTTTTGGCTTTTTGATATAATTAGACAAGGTGATAATTGATGAAATTGAAAAAATTAAGTTTCTTTTCAGATAAAATTGATATGACACTTCTGATAAGCAGCATCCTTGCTGCTCTTGTCGGGATTTTTGTCATTAACAGCGCAGCGTGGTCGCTTGACGGTCATATAAAACACGTAATTGTACAGAGTTTTGCACTTATTCTCGGTATAGGTGCTATGAGTGGCGTAATCTTTTTCAGCTATAAATATTTTGAAAAGTTGAGATTTCTGATTTTCGCAATCGGCATAGGACTTCTGGTTCTTGTTTTGGGAATAGGAAAGCTCTCCAACGGTACGCAGGGTTGGATTGTTCTCGGTCCGATAACTCTACAACCTGCCGAAATCGCAAAAATCTGTTTCATAATTACACTTTCATTGCATATTTCAAAAAAGTACGAAAGCATCAATACAGCCAAAACATTGATAGGGCTTTTAATTCATCTTGTGTGCTATATTGTACCTGTTCTTCTTCAGCCTGACTTCGGTACGGCGATGGTTTTCGTTGTGATATTTGCTTTTGAGCTTTTCTTTGCAGGTATTTACAAAAAATACATTTTATGGGTAGCAGGTGCTTGTGCCGTTATATCTCCCGTAATATGGCTTTTCCTTAAAGAGTATCAGCGAAACAGAATTATTTCTCTCTTCTTTCCTGAAAAAGACCCTATGGGAAGCGGATACCACGTTCTTCAATCAAAGCTTGCTATCGGAAGCGGAATGTTCTGGGGTCGCGGTTATCTTAAAGGACCACAGACACAGTACGGATATCTCCCCGAAAAACAGACCGACTTTGTCTTCTCTGTAGTTGGAGAGGAGTTTGGACTTATTGGTGCAATTTTTGTAGCAATACTCCTTCTCGTTATTGTATACCGCTGTTTTGATAATGCAAGAAGCTGTGCGCACGATCCGTTCGGAGAAATGATTTGCATCGGCGTTGGCTCAATGATGTTTTTCCATATACTTGAAAATATCGGAATGTGCCTTGGCCTTATGCCGATAACAGGTATTCCCCTCCCCTTTATCAGTTATGGAGGCAGCAACCTTGTAACGTGTTTTATCGCAATAGGGTTAGTACAAAATGTAAGAATGCGCAGACGTGCAACAAAATTTGATTTATAAAAACACACGGGAGATTTTCTCCCGTGTGTTTTTTGTCAAATAGCATATATTTTTATCAAATATGATATTGTAATTTTCTCTTGAATCTTTTACTATAAAAGGAACAAAGTATATTTTGTCCAAAAAAAGTTTTGAGCAGAAAAAGGAGAATCCGTGATATGATTACAATTGAAAAAAGTCAAGGAGGAGAATCTTAGACTTGATTATCTCGCTCTTCACAATTATGCTACAATAGGACCCAGCAACGCTGTTGAAAAAGGATTTTCCACAGATTACTGGATGGAGCATTTTTCAAACTATCTTGCAATTATCAATAAATACGGTTTTGAAAACACCCAGATTGTTGTTGACGAATGGGGTATGGCGGCTTGCGGATATTACAACGTCGAAGAATGTCCTCCGTTCATTGAAAGAGAAACTGAGGTTTTTGCATCTTACTACGTAAGACTTATCGACAACATTATCGCGTGCGGAAAGGATATGTCGCTTCTTATGATATGCCTTTCAGGTCAGCACGAAATGGTAACGGACTTTTCGGGATTCCGCAATTTCTTTACGCTTAACTTCTTTGCAAAACCAATCTACAATGCGTACGTTCTTGCAGGGAAGCTTCACAACGGACTTCTTAAGGCAAACTGTGAAAACGAAAACATTTACACAATTCCTACAAAGGACGAGAACGGAAATTACAGCGTTCTTATGACATACTGTACTCCTCGCCACGAAAGAACTCTCCCTGAAATTGAAAAGGAAATTTCGTTTGAAGAGGATATCAATGGAAAGAGTGTTCGTATCTGGTGTATTGACAAAGAAACGACAAACCCCTATTCCCTTCACGAAAAAATGGGAATCAAAACTCCCACTCCTGAAGAAATTAAAATCCTTCGTGAAGAGAGCAATATCAAGCCCATATCAGAGTTTGTATATGACGAAAACAATAAAATCAAATTAAAACTGACTTCCAACGCAGTATATCTCGTTGAGGTTTATTAAAAACAAAAAGCAGATGTTTTAAAAAACATCTGCTTTTTATTTTATATTTCTGTGGGTTCAAACATCGGCATCATCTGAAGCTTGAAGAGATTCATTTTATGAAGTCTGTCAATCTTCGCCTTGATTTCTTCGTTTTCAATTTCGCCTGTGCGGATATACTTATCAAGCATAGCGTATGTGAAACCGAGGTTTTCCTCGTCGGTTTTTCCGCAAAGTCCATCAATGGGAGTTTTGTCTACAAGTTCAATGGGAAGTCCTAAAAGTCTGCCGATTTCTTTAAGTTCGGTTACGGTAATCTTCGCAAGGGGAGAAAAATCTCCTGCTGCATCGCCGTAACGTGTTGAATATCCAACCCAATCTTCTGACAAGTTACAGGTGTTTGCAACGCGACCGTTGAAGCACTGTGAAACCGCATAGAGTGTCGCCATACGGATTCTTGGCGGAAGGTTTGTATTCGCCTGCGGTGTGAGTTCTATCTCCTCGGGAAATGCACCTTTGAGTCCTTCTATCGCATCTTTGACATTTATTACAAAATGCTTTATTCCCAGATGTTCAACAAGCTTGTATGAACAGGAAATGTCTGCTTGCTCTCCGCAGGGCATTAAAACACCGATAACGCGGTCGCGTCCGAGTGCTTCTACGCAAAGAGCTGCAACAATTGAGCTGTCTTTACCACCTGAAATACCTACAACGGCATTACAGGTCGGTCCGTTTTCCTCGAAGAATTTTTTAATCCATTCTACACATTCGTTTTTAACTTTTAATGCATCAAACATAAATATTCTCCTTATTAAAAATCAAATGTTACTTTATCTCCGTCGAGTTTAAGAACTGCCGAGAAGGGCTTGCCTGTCTTTTTGGAGATAAAACCTTCTATTTTGCTTGTTTTTCCGCTTTCAAGAAGCATTTTCATATTAGAAAGAGAAATTACTCTCCCTAAAATAACGTTGTTAACGCTGAATTTACAGCCGTCTTTGTAACAGTCACATCCATAACCGAATTTTGTTCGCACTACATTACCTTCACACAAGGGACACTTTCCCACTATATCTCCGATAAATCCGTCATCGGTGTCATGTTCGACAGGCTGTTCTTTTTTTCCGAAAATCTTTTCAATTTCACGCTCGGTAAGGAGGATACTGTCCTTGACAGTGATTTCTCCCTTGTACACCTTTTTAAGCGCCTGACCAAGATATGAAGTCTTGTATTTGTCCATACTGATTCCCATACGCACAAGCGATTCTATAAGGTTTTCGCCATCGGGCAGTATGGTGTATACATCCTTCTTGAGCGAAATATAATTACTCTTTATCGCGTTTTCAATGATGCCTGTTCTGGTCGCTTCCGTACCGAGTTCCAGACCTTCAAAAATAGCGCGGTATTCTTCCTCGTCATCCTCTCCTTTTGCGTTTGCCTTGTCTTCACGGAAAGGATTTTTCAGGTAGTTGTTGAGAGTTTCAATGGTATAGTGCTTGGGGGGTGATGTTTCTTTCTCTTTGGGAGAAAAAGCCACCTCTATAACGTCGCCCTTTTCAAGATTGGGAAGGATTTTATCCTTCTTTCCGTATTCGTCGTATTTTGTCCAGCCGGGCTGAAGAATTATCGTTCCTTTAAGGGTAAATTCTTCCATGCCACCCACATCTATTTTGATTTCGCTCTTCTGCGCAATACAATCCTCGCTGCAGAAAACGGCTACAAATCGGCGCATTATAGTCCCGTAAACCTTTGACTCTTCTTCTGAAAGAGCCGTTTTCGAAGGAATTTTATGAGTCGGAGTAAGTGCGCTGTGCGATTCGATTTTGCTGTCGTCAAATATGTTTTTTCCATCCTTGAACTTTACGGGATAGCCGAGTTTTTCTACCGCGGAGAGAATTTGTTTTACCTTTCCTTTTTCTGCGGTTGCCATATATTCCGAGTTAGTTCTGGGATATGTAACATAGCCTTTTTCGTATAGTCCCTGAACTATTCGCAAGCTCTCATCCATTGGCATTTTATACTTTTTGCCAAGTGCGTTCTGTAGTTTTGTAAGCGAAAAAAGTTTCCCTGCTGAAAGGGTATCCTTCTTTGTTTTCTTATCTGTCACAACGCCTTTTGCGGCATTGTATTTATCGCAAAGTGCCTGCGCTTTTGAAAGTTCATTCTTATCAAATTTCTGCTTGCTTACAAGCTCTATTTCCCCTCCGCCCTGCTGTGTCGCGCTTGAGGGCGCATAGTATATATCGGGGGTGAAATTTCTTATCTGCATATCGCGGTCATAGATTGCCTTTACAATTGGTACTATAACACGCCCCACACGCATAAGTGTACCCGTCTTGAGCGTTGCATAACGTGTGAGATTGACACCGTAAAGCCAGTCTATAAATGTACGTGCATACCCCTCTTTTGCGAGGTTGTCGTAATTTATCTCGTCCTTCATTTCAGAAAGTCCCTGAAGGATAGTTTCGTTTGTCTGGTCGGGAAGCCACAATCTTTTAAAAGGCTTGTCCGTTTCGCTTTTCATAACGCATGTTCTGACAATAATTTCACCTTCACGGTCAGCATCGCCTGCGTTTATTATTTCGGTTACATCATTACGGTTACAAAGGTCACGAATGGTATTAAACTGTTCCAAAACACCGCTGTCAACCTTTTTGTTCTGATCCTTTTTAAGTTCAAACTCAAACTTTTCGGGGAAACACGGAAGGTTTTTCATACTCCAACGGGTTTCTCCATCAGGTAGTGGCGAATAATGTTCAATATCGGCAAGCGAGAAAAGATGACCGAACGCCCACGTCACAATATAACCTTCGCCCTCAAAGTAGCGAGGTGTTTTTTTCATATTCCCTATTGCGCCTGCAATATTTCGTGCAAGGCTGGGTTTTTCGGCAATAATGAGCTTCATAGCCTTCCTCACATTCTGAATGCGTCTTTTATAATTTCGATTTTTTTGTTTTTGAGTTTCGCGCCCGATACTGTAGCGTTTATCAAAACTGCATCGAAACGCATCGGTGTATCATAAATTTTATTTTTAACGGCGTAAAGTTGTGCTGTTTTTATTATTTTCTCGCGCTTTATTTCATTGATAGTATCCGCAGGAGATCCGAAATCATTGGTTTTCCTGAGCCTCACTTCAACAAAACAGGTGTATTCACCATCTTTTGCGATTATATCAATCTCGCCCATTTTTGAGCGATAGTTTCTTTCTATAATTTTATAACCTTTTTTCTTAAGTGCTAAAGCGGCAGCTTCCTCACCAAGTGCGCCTATGGAAACTGCCGTCTTTTTTTCGCTATTATACAAATTTTTTGATAAAAGTTTTTCGATGAATTTCACACGGACCAAACTCCTTCAACGCTTCAATATGCGCCTTTGTGCCGTATCCTTTATGCTTTTCAAAGCCATACTGCGGATATTTTTCTGCCATTTCAAGCATATGACGGTCACGCGAAACTTTTGCAAGAATTGATGCCGCCGCTATACTCATACTCTTTGCATCACCCTTTACCACACATTCGTGCTCGTAATGACATTCTTTTATACAGTCACCATCCACGATTACATAGTCGGGTTTTATTCCGAGTGCTTCAATTGCTCGGTTCATCGCAATATATGTCGCGTTACGAATGTTAAATTCGTCAATTTCTTCTACACTTGCCGTTGCAACTGCGTAGGCGAGCGCAACACTCTTTATTTCGTCAAAAAGCTTTTCACGTTTCTTTTCGGAAAGTTTTTTAGAGTCGTTAAGCCCCTCGATACAAATTCCTTCGGGAAGAATTACCGCCGCCGCATAAACCTCGTCCGCAAGAGGTCCGCGACCTGCCTCGTCGACACCTGCAATTGCTTTATATCCTTTTTCGGCGAGGGATTTTTCAATCTCCCACATCGCCTCTATTCGTAAAAGTTCAGTTTCCTTCATATTCTTACTCCAGAGTTATCTTTCCGAGTTTCGCACCGCGGAACTCATCAAGCACAACGTTTGCACCGCGAAGTGTGTCAACCTCGTTACCTTTTAATATAAATCCGCGTTTTCTTGAAATTAGTGTCAGAATATCGTAACCTGAAAGATTTTCTTCAAGTTCCACTTTATAGCGTTCTTTAAGTCTTTCGGGATATTTTTCTGCCATATATGAGCAAAGGTGTGAGCAAAGTTCCTCAACATCAAGCACGTCATCCTTGATTGCACCTGTAAATGCAAGACGCAGTGCTATATCCTTATCCTCAAACTTAGGCCACAAAATACCGGGGGTGTCGAGCAGTTCCATGCCGTTTTTAAGGGTTATCCACTGCTTACCCCTCGTCACACCGGGTTTATCGCCTGCTTTTGCTACGGATTTACCGTAAAGTTTATTTATAAAAGAGCTTTTTCCTACATTGGGAATACCGCACACCATAACACGTGCAGGCTTATTGACATAACCACGAGCTTTATCGCGCTCGGTCTTTTCTTTCAAGAGTTCCTTTACCGCATCAAAAACCTTGCCGATGCTTTTTGCATCGTTTGAACAAATCGCAATTGCCATAATGCCCTCATTCCTGAAGCGTTCAATCCATTTTTGAGTCTGAACAGGGTCTGCAATATCACTCTTGTTAATAACCAGAAGAAGTTTTTTGTTTCCTATAAGAGAAGGGAGCATAGGATTTCGGCTGCTCTGCGGACAACGCGCGTCACAAAGTTCAATAACGCAATCGCAAAGACGAATATGCTCTGCAATCATACGTTTGGTCTTGGTCATATGTCCCGGAAACCACTGAATATTCATACTGCATCCTCCTTTTCTTTTAAGTTAACCAAAAGATACCGAAATTTCGCCGTTTAAGGCAGATTCGTTAAACTCAATAAGTTTCTATATTGTTAAAAGGCCAGAAACGAAGCACCACTTTACCTATTACGTGGTCTTTGCTGAAATAGCCTATTGCTCGGCTGTCTGAAGAGTTGTTTCGGTTATCGCCCAAAACAAATACGCAATCATCGGGAATATCAAATTCCGTTTCCATCGGTGTTCCGTCTGTTTTTATAAATATTTTTTCATACATAGGCTCGCCAAGGTAGGGTTCGTCCAGCTTTTCTCCGTCAATATAGACAGCGTTTTCATCATAATTGATTTCAACGTGCTGACCTTCTGTTGCGATAACTCTCTTAATCCAGTAATCGCTTTTTCCGGGAGGGTTAAACACTACAATATCGCCGTTTTGGGGTTCATACCCAAGTCGCCATACAATAAGGCGGTCGCTATGCTGATAGGTAGGCTCCATCGATTGTCCGTCTACACGCACAACGGTAAAAACAAAATTACGTATTACAACAGCAAGCACAACTGCAATTACAATTGCCTGAACCCACTCTAAAAGTTCTTTTACTGCACTTTTTTTAGGGGGAGTCTTTTCTTCAAACTCCGGCTGTTTAGGATTTAAATTTATATCTCTTTCTCTCATTTTGAAAGCCTCCTTAAAGACAATAAGCTTTACTTATCGGAAAATGAAAAAGGGAATCTGCCGTGTGACAGACTCCCTCTTTTGACTATTAAAGTCTTTCCTTAACTTTAGCTGCCTTACCAACTCTGTCACGCAGATAGTACAGTTTAGCACGCTTAACTTTACCGTGTCTTACAACCTCAATGTGATCAAGGCTGGGTGAATTAACAGGGAATGTTCTTT
>JAZREK010000007.1:0-9795 GCA_045660765.1 Clostridia bacterium | reverse complement strand
AACGGCGCTGAAGTTGGCAAGATGGTTGAAAAGGGCAAGGGCAACTTTGCAGGCTGCGAAATCAAGGGTAAGACTCTTGCAGTAATCGGTCTTGGTGCTATCGGTGTTCTCGTTGCAAATGCTGCAACAGCTCTTGGTATGAAGGTTGTGGGTTACGATCCCTATATGTCAGTTAAGGCTGCTCTTATGCTCGACAGCCACACATCAATCAAGGCAGAACTTAAGGATGCAGTAGCAGAAGCAGATTACATCACACTTCATCTTCCTCTTCTTGATTCAACACGCGGAATGATCGGTGCTGACCTCTTCAAAACATCAGTTAAGAAGGGCGCAAAGCTTCTCAACTTCTCTCGTGGTGAGCTTGTTGATACAGACGCTCTTAAGAGCGCTCTTGAAGTTGGCCTTCTTTCAAAATACGTTGTTGACTTCCCCTCTGACGAGGTTATCGGTCTTGAAAACGTAATCGCTATCCCCCACCTTGGCGCATCAACTGAAGAAAGCGAAGACAACTGTGCAATTATGGCTGCGCAGGAACTCGTTGAATACCTTGAAAACGGTAACATCGTAAATTCAGTTAACTATCCCAATTGTGAACTTCCCAGAACAGCAGGTCTTGTAAGACTTACAGTTCTTCATAAGAACATTCCCAATATGATTTCAAGCATCTCTTCAGTATTTGCTTCAAAGAACGTAAATATCGAGCACTTGGTTAACAAGAGCCGCGGAGACTATGCTTGCACAATCCTCGATGCAGGAAACGCTGATGACTCATTTGCAGATGAGCTTAAGAGTATTGAAGGCGTAATCAAGGTAAGAGTTATTAAATAAATTACAAAAACATAAAAGTGAATGTTGGTAAGCGTTAACTTACCGACATTCACTTTTTTATTGGCATCTTCAAGCTTGACTTTGGTATTCCTTTGCTATACAATAAAATTGTGACGTAGTTTGACAAACTGCGCAACTATAATATTCTTGGAGGGTTTATATATGAAAAAAGTATCAACTCTTATCCTTTCCTTAATCATGATTTTATCCATAACTGCCTGCTCTCCCAAGAAGACATCGACATCAAATGAAAAGGAATCTGAAACCAAGAAAACAGCGGTAGAAAAAGATTCTGCAGTAACAAAACAGCTCAAGGAAGCAGGCGAAACAAAGTTAAAAGAAGATAAAAAAGCCGAAGAAAAAGCTGATTCCAAAGACGAAAAAATCTCAAAAGTCAAAACAACAGCACAATATGATCCGAGTGATCTTGAAAGTATGCTTTCAGCAATAGAAAAAGAATTTTCTGATGCCGAAAAAGATTTGAAGAAGGACGCTGATGCTTTAATAAAAAGCATGAAAGAAGGGTATAACAGTTACAACCAGGAAGCTGTTGATAAGTTTTATAAAGACTTATTAAAACGCGTAGATTCCGTATACAGCAACGCTAATGCAATATCTGCAGACTACTACAAATGCGTGGCAGAGCAGGGTCTTGAAGACTACGACGCTTGGACCGATGCTTTAGATGAATTGTATGAAGTTTATAATGAGAGCAACGACGATTTTTATGACGTGATGGACAAAGCGTTTGAAAATATTTACGACAGAAGCGATACCGTCATTGAAGAGGCATTGGATGAAGAGCTTATTGAGTATGAAATATACACTGAGGTCTGGGATAAAATGTATGAATCCTACTCGGACAATTTGGATGATATGTACGAAGCATATTCAGACAATTGGGATCTGATGTATGAAAATTATTCAGATGTTTATGATGCATTTTACGACGAAGAAACAGACATTGATGAAATTCTTGAATTGAAATAACAAAAAGGCTGAATGGAATTCCATTCAGCCTTTTTTTATTCAAACCTATTTCTTATAAAGAGAAATGCACTGCTCTTGACAATTACTTTTCCGTGTTCTTCGACGATAGATCGGTATTTTTCAGGGCATACCGTTCCGAACTCCGAAGCCTTCGATATGTAAATCGGAAGCATTGTCATATAGTATTTATCGTTATATGAATAAAGTGTTCCCCAGAAGCATTCACGCATGGCAGAGCACATTTTTATTACATCTTCAAAATCTGAAAGTTCTACCATTGTGGATTTTTCTTCTTTTACGGTTTTCTTTTTCAAAACATCCTTTGCAGGCATAATATCTGAAAGCTTTTCAAAAAGCTTTTGTTCTTCTTTATCATTTACCTTGGTCACGAAGAGCGTCATTTCGCCTTTTTCAGCCTGAATTGCCGCTTCCACCACAAGACGTGCGTTGTTACATTCAAAACCCGTTTCTTTTTCTGCGCGTCTTAAAAGCTTAAAGAAAACCTCTCGTGATTCGGGAGAGTTTTTCGCCATTGATTCAAACGATATTCCGAATTCAGCAAGGTCCTGGGCATTCATTGTGACCTTTATTTTATTTGTTTTGACAAGTTCAAATTTCACTCTTCTCACCTCTTTTTCATTTTATCATAAGTCTTCATAATATTAAAGGAACAATTTATTCCTTTTCCATGCACCCGGTGTCATCTTCATATATTTTTTGAAAACACGGATATAGGTTTCGCTTGATGAAAAACCGCTTCTTTCCGAAGCCAAAGCCACGGTTTCGTCATTTTCCAGATAGCAAAGGCTCTTTTCAACACGCTTTTGGTTTATGTATTCCCCCGCGGTAATGCCCTCGTTCTTGCGAAAAAGTTCGGAAAGCTCGCGCTCGTTTTTGCCGGAATATTCCGACACGCGCGAAACGGAGAGCTGACTATCAGTCAGGTTTTTATTTATATAAGAAACAGCTTTGGCAAAAGCTATCTCCATATCTTCTTTCTTGCTTTCAGCGAGAATATCACGAAAGCTATCAAAAACGGTTTTCCTTGTCGGAGGGTTATCCGAAAAAAGTGCCGTGTTTAGTTTTTCCGTATCAATATAAAATCCTCTGATGGTATCATTCAGCTCTTGTGCTACCTGCGTCAGGAGTATTTTTTCGAGTGCCACGCAGTATGCACGGCACTCGTTTTCTTTGTAAATATTATCAAGAAGGCAATTTGCACTGCCTTTTTCACCATTTTTGATAAATGTTGCTAATTCTTTTACTCTTTTCATCGTTTTATCTGAAATATTTCAAAGCGGCATCCATCTGGTGATCAACAAGCATCTCAACATCATCGTAGTTGTAATCTTTCAGGAAAAGGTATTCGTAAAAACCTACTTCACCAGTAACTTTATATCCCAGAGTTGACTGGATTCTGGCGATAGCATCTCTTGTTTCGTCGTCATATATGCCGTCTGCCTCGGAAAGATATCCTAAAACTTCAAGACGCTGTTCAAGTGCGAGCAGACTTTTTTCATCATAAGGATTTTCAAGAACTACATCAACATCAATTTTTTCAAAAGCGTCTACATCGACTTCGATATATTCGTTATTCACAACTATATCGGGAGTGATACCTTTTGTGTGAATTCTCTGTCCTTTAAAGGTATAAAATTCGCCTATTGTATATTTGAAACCTGCGCCGCCCACAGCATTTTGTACCGCCTGCAGACAACCTTTGCCGTAGCTCTGAACGCCGAGCACCTTACCGGCACCGCGCGACTGAATCGCCATTGCCAGAAATTCGCTGGAAGATGCTGTATTTTCATTCACAAGTACGAGCATATTGAATTTAGGAGAATTGTAGTTGTTGCTCTTGAGCATCTGGTTATAAGAGCTGTCTTTATATCTTATTTCACCTATATCGCCTGCACTGACAAATATATTTGCCATATCAATTGCCGCGTTAAGGTCTCCGCCGGGATTGTCACGAAGGTCAAAAATGACATTTTTTACGCCCTTCTGTCTTAAATCCTCTACAACTTCCCTCATTTCGTCGGGGGCGTTTGAAGTAAACTGAATAAGCTTTATATAAGCGGTTTTATCGGTAATCATTTTTGTTTCAACCTGCGAAACTTCAACAATATCGCGGATGCATGTAAGTTCCAATTCTTTACCGTTACGAAGAACAGTCACCTTAACCTGTGTTCCTTTTTCGCCAACGACAAGCTCTCTTACCTCGCTACTTGATTGTCCGCGGACGTTGACACCATCAACCTCCACAATATAGTCGTAGGGCATCATACCTGCTTTATATGCAGGGCCATCCTCAAATACGCCGAGAACTACAACGCCGTCCTTGTTTTCACTTATTGTTACGCCTATGCCTGAAAATTCTCCCGTAATTTCTTCGGTCATTGCGTTATAATCTTCGGGATAGTAGAATTCGGCATATTCATCGCCAAGCGCTCCTATCATAGCTTCTATCGCGCTGTTGAGGTCAACCTTTCCCTCTTCAATTATATCACAAATTACGGCATACAGAAGCTCTTCGTCATCTACACCATAATAGTAATTTGCCGCAAGAGTTTTCGCGTACATCTTTATTATATATTTCTGCATTTCAGTGCTGACTTCTTGAATGACAGCCTCGCTTTCAGGAGGGATTTGTCCATCCTGCGCCATAGCAAGAGGCGAAAAAGCCATGCATATTATTAAAAGCAGAGAAATGATTTTTCTTTTCACGACTGTTGACTCCTTTTTTACAGTGCTGTTTACATCTTTTCAGGTGCGCTTACTCCGAGAATGTCAAGAACGTTCTTTATAACAACACGTGTACATTCGATAAGTTTAAGACGAGCATTCATAAGGTTTTCTTCCTCGTCACGAACACGACAAGCGTTGTAGAATGAATGGAAGTGTGATGCAACATCTATAAGGTAATGGGTAAGATTACTGGGGTCAAAACTTTCCGCACTTGCACGGATTTCTTCGGGAAGGCGTGCAAGAGTATAGAGAAGTTCAAGCTCTTCATCCTTTTTAAGAAGAGATGCATCAATATCAGAATATGCAGGAACTTTTACTCCACTTTCTTCAAGGATTCTGATGATTGAACAAATTCTTGCATGAGCGTACTGAACATAGAATACGGGGTTTTCGTTTGTCTGGCTTACAGCAAGGTCAAGGTCAAAGTCCATATGACTTCCTGCCGCACGCATATTGAAGAAGAAACGAGCCGCATCTACACCGATTTCGTCGATGAGGTCAGAAAGTGTAATCATCTTACCTGTACGCTTACTCATACGTGCGATTTCGCCGTTTCTCATAAGACGAACAAGCTGAATTACAAGAACGTCAAGCTTGTCTCCGCTGATGCCAACGGCTTCCATTGCACCCTTCATACGCGCAATATGTCCGTGGTGGTCTGCGCCCCAGATGTTGATTGCAAGGTCGAAATTGCGTTCTTCAAGCTTATTTCTGTGATATGCAATATCCGCTGCAAAGTATGTGGGAATACCGTTTGCACGAACGAGAACGTCGTCCTTTTCGCTACCGAACTCGGTAGACTTTATCCAGAGAGCACCGTCCTTTTCGTATGTGATATTGCTACCCTTAAGTTTTTCAAGAGTTTCTGCTACACTACCGCCGTTGTGGAGTGTGCTTTCATAAAACCATACATCATAGTCGATTCTGTATTTTGCAAGGGTCTCCTGAAGCGCCTTGATATTGAGAGGAAGTGCGTATGCTACAAGAGCATCCTTTCTTTCCTGTTCTTCTTTTTCAAGGAGTCCGTCACCGAATTTATCAATATAATTCTGTGCGTGCTCACGGATGTCGTCACCCTGATAACCGTCTTCGGGGAATTCTATCGCATCCTCGCCGCGGAGTATCTGGATATAGCGTGCAGAAAGGCTTCTGCCGAATTTATCAATCTGTGCACCTGCGTCATTGATGTAGAATTCCTTCGTTACATCCCAACCAGCACGAGAGAGAACGTTGCTTAATGTATCGCCGAGCGCACCGCCACGTGCGTTACCCATATGCATAGGACCTGTGGGGTTTGCGCTGACAAATTCAACAACAACCTTTTTGCCGTTTGCAACATTTACATTACCGTAAGCTTCCTGCTCGGTCTCGATTTCAGAAATCGTGTTGTAAAGATAACTCTTATCAAGATAGAAATTGATGAATCCGGGGCCTGCAATTTCGATTTTTGTTGCACCGAGCGCATCTGCATCAAGGTTTGCAACAATGTTTTCAGCAATGGCACGAGGTGCAGATTTTGCAGCGCGCGCAAGCATCATAGCGATGTTTATTGCATAGTCTCCGTTAGTCTTGTCCTTGGGCACTTCGATAACGAAATCGGGGATTTCAATATCTCCGTACGCCTTCTGCGCTGCAAGGAGAGCCGCATCATATATTTGTGATTTCTTCATAGAAAGTGTATTTGCCATGAAAAATCTTCCTTTCGTAAATTAAGGTTTATGCTCGTACTGTGAGCGATATGCCGTTACGCGAACGCGCAACGTTGTTGATATCCATTATGTAATCAATATCAATATTTCCGCCGTTTTCATCAAGCGAAACATTGATATTTTTTGCCGTAACACTTATTGTGAAATCTCCGTAAGGAGTTTCGTAATGCCCGATATGACATTTGTCTTTTTCAAAAATCATATGGGTGTTTGTATGACCGTGACGCATCATGGTCACAATTCCGTCCGGAGAAATTTTAAGGGTGGTATTGCATTTTTCCATACCTGAGAGGTCACCCTCGGCATAGCTTAAATAGTATTTTCCGTCCTTGTCGTAAAATTTCCCTGCGGTTGTAAGCTCCATAGCGTCTTTGTCTTCACCATAATCCTGCGAGCCTTTTATTGAAATATATACGTCCTTTTTCATTCGGATACCTCCGCCTTTCGGACTTTGGAGTCTATCGGATTTCCAAGGAATATGCTACCGAGCTCTACAAAGCTTTCCACCGAGTCGGAAACAAAAAATTCGCTGTTTCCCGCCTCTTTATCCGAAAGCAAATTCTCTTTTTCAAGATATTCCTTTGCACATTCTGCCGCAATTGCGCCGGGGCTTAAAAGGGCTACCTCTTCTCCCATTATATCAGCAATTACTTTTTCAAGCAACGGGTAATGTGTGCATCCCAAGATAAGAGTATCCACCCCTGCATTTTTAAGGGGGGCAAGGTAATCTATGGCAATAATTCGCGCAGCCTCACTCTCGGCGTAGCCACATTCAACAAGGGGCACAAACATCGGACACGCGTTTGAGAAAACCTCGGCACTATCATCAAGCGATTTTATGATTTGAGCATACTTATCGCTTTTTATAGTACCTGCTGTTCCTATAACTCCGATACGTCCGTTCTTTGTAACCTGAACTGCCTTTTTGCACGCACCTTCAAGAACACCCATTACTTTTATATCATACTTATCCGCAAGGTGCGGAAGCGCAACACTGCTTGCAGTTCCGCACGCGGCTATAATAAGTTTCGGATTGTGCTTGAGCAAAAACTCTATATCTTCTTTTGTGTAGCGGATTATGGTTTCTTCGCCCTTACTTCCGTAGGGAACACGCCCGGTATCGCCGAAGTATACAATATCCTCACCCGGCATTATCCTTTGAAGTTCACGCACAGCTGTAAGGCCACCAAGACCGCTGTCAAAAACACCGATAGGGTTGTTTTTCATAAAACTGCTCCATTCTGAAAATATGATTTTCAACCTTCATTTTGTCTGCGTAAAGTAACATACGCGACAGACAACAGATTCCGCGAAGCGGAGTTTTTAATCTATAAGAGATTCGCCTGACATTTCAGCGGGCTTGTCAAGTCCCATAATGTCAAGAAGTGTGGGAGCGATATCTGCAAGACGGCCACCCTCACGAAGTTTGCAATCCTTACCCACTACGATGAAGGGTACGGGGAATGTTGTATGCGCTGTAAATACATCCTTTGTTTCGGGATCAACCATCTGGTCAGCGTTACCGTGGTCAGCAGTAATACATACGATACCGTCCTTTGCACGAACAGCTTCTACAACCTTGCCGACACATTCGTCAACAGTTTCAACTGCCTTTACCGCGCAATCAAATACGCCTGTATGACCAACCATATCGCAGTTAGCGAAATTAAGGATGATAACATCGTACTTGTCGCTTTCTATTCTCTTAAGCACTTCTTCAGTAACTTCGGGAGCGCTCATCTCGGGCTGAAGGTCGTAAGTTGCAACCTTGGGAGATGCGATAAGTGCACGGTCTTCATTCTTGTAGGGTGCTTCAACGCCGCCGTTGAAGAAGAATGTTACGTGTGCATACTTTTCAGTTTCAGCAATGCGAAGCTGTGTAAGACCTTTTTCAGCAATATATTCGCCGAATGTGTTTGTGAGTGATTCAGGCTTGAATGCAACATCAACATTGGGCATTTTCGCATCGTACTGAGTCATACATACATAGTAGAGCGGGAAGAATCCGTTCTTTCTTTCAAAACCGTCAAAATCACCGTCTACGAAAGTACGTGTAATTTCTCTTGCACGGTCGGGACGGAAGTTAAAGCAGATTACGCTGTCATTAGCGCCGATTGTTGCGCCTTCTGTCACAACGGTGGGAACGATGAATTCGTCTGTTACGCCGTTATCGTAAGACTTTTGCATCATAGCTACTGCGTCAGCATTCTTTTCGCCTTCGCCGTAAACGAGTGCAGCATATGCCTTTTCAACTCTTTCCCAACGGTTGTCACGGTCCATTGCGTAGTATCTGCCTGAAAGTGAGCCGATTTTACCTACGCCGATTTCGTCCATTTTAGCGAGGAGCTCGCGTACGAATTCGATACCGCTTGTGGGAGAAACGTCACGTCCATCCATAAAGCCGTGAACGTAAACTTTTTCAAGTCCGTTTCTCTTTGCCATTTCAATAGCGGCATAAAGATGTGTGTTATGTGAATGCACGCCACCGTCAGACAAAAGTCCGAAAAGGTGAAGTGCGCTGTCATTCTTTTTACAGTTTTCGATAGCCTTTACAAAAGCATCCTTTGTAAAGAAATCACCGTCTGAAATTGATTTTGTAATTCTTGTAAGTTCCTGATAAACAACTCTGCCTGCACCGATGTTTGTGTGACCAACTTCGCTGTTACCCATCTGTCCGTCGGGAAGACCTACGTCCATACCGCTGGCATTGATGAGAGTGTTTGAGCACTCTGCCATAAGTTTATCCATATTGGGAGTTTTTGCACTGTATACTGCATTACCCTCTTTTGCTGCGTTATATCCGTAGCCGTCGAGTATCATAAGCATTGTAAGTTTCTTTGTCATTTTGTGCACCTTGCCTTTCCGTAAAAAAATCTTAAAGCACAGGGGTGTCCCCCTGTGCTTGATAAGGGATACTATCCCCGTTTGGTTTTTATGCGTTGCAGATGATAGAGAAGTCTTCAACCTTAAGACTTGCACCGCCTACAAGACCGCCGTCGATATCGCTCATAGCGAAGAGTTCTGCCGCACAGTCCTTGTTTACGCTTCCGCCGTAAAGGATACGGATGCTGTCTGCTGTTTCCTGATCATAGATACCTGCAAGGCAAGCTCTGATATCAGCACAAACTTCATTAGCCTGCTCGCTTGTAGCAACCTTACCTGTACCGATAGCCCAGATGGGTTCGTATGCAACTACAACCTTCTTTGCATCTTCCTTGGAAAGACCGCGGAACGCAATCTTAATCTGGCTGCGGATGAAGTCAAATGTGATTGTATCTTCGCGCTGCTTAAGTGATTCGCCGCAGCAAAGTACGGGAATAAGGTCATACTTAAGAGCCTGAATAACTTTTGCGTTTACTGTATCGTCTGTTTCAGCGAAGTATTCTCTTCTTTCGCTGTGGCCGATGATTACGTATTCAACGCCGATTTCCTTGAGCATCTGTGCGCTGATTTCGCCTGTAAATGCACCCTTGTCTTCAAAGTGAAGATTCTGTGCACCGATTTTGATGTTGCTACCTTC
>JAZREK010000006.1:0-54228 GCA_045660765.1 Clostridia bacterium | reverse complement strand
CTAAGTCCCGAACAAAGCTGTGCATTTGTTTTGTTGCTTACAATCATTTTATCCACTACGTCTTTAAGTGTAGCTGATTCTTCGGGATAAAGCGATTTAAGCTGTGTCGCCATGTCATAAATATCTACAAGGTCATATTCTGAACCCGTACTTGCACGACCAAGCGAACGTGTTGAAACACGCTGACGAACTATACTGTCGTAATTTTGGGGAACGTCAACAGAAAGCTTTGAAAACAAACCGTTAACGGCATCTTCAAGCTGTTTTCCGTAAGAAAGGTTTATGCACGCAAGGGTAATATCCTTGTTAGAAAAGCCTTTTTTGTTATAATAATCGACACAAGAAGAAAGGTACTTGCCCGTAAGATCGGAAAGAAATTTTGAAGTTCCGCTTTTACCAAGTGTAGAGAAAACATCATAATTCCAACCGAATGAGGGTTCTATTTCCTGCGAAGCAACAAGGTACTTCGCATAATCATCCCATACACATACAAGCTCTGCCGTAGACATAAGACAAGCATCAAAACCAACCCATTCCAATTTATTGGACGGGCCAAACGGGGAGGAGGAAAGAGCAGATTTCATTTCGGCTAATGTTAATGAGTCACCGTCAAAAATCATATCCTTTCCGTAACCGATATTAGGGCCGTTTCCGTGGTCCCACATTATAAGAGCATAAGAATCAGCAGGATAGTTTTTATATCCATAATTCAAAAACTCAGTAAGACTTTTAGACGTTCCCATAGAAGCGGAACTCATCTGGCTGACAGATTTAAAACCTGATTTGTCAAGATCCAATATGTTGATTTTTTCCTCGGATGTAATGTCGTTATGCCATTTTGTAGAGCCACCTGCAAAAACGACAACATTGTTTTTGCCAAGGTCAATACCGCTTTTTTCAAGTTCCTCCATATCGTCGGTACCTGCACCGGAACGTGACTCAAGGTCGGAACCAATCATATAGATAAGCAGTGTAGTTGTCTGATCTTTTGTGTTTTCTTCTTTTGATTCTTCGGTTGACTTTTCATCAGCACTCTGCGATGAATCTCCCTTATCGGATTTCGCCTTTTTAGAATCTTTCTTTTTGTTCTTTTTTCGTTTTGAAGAACTCTTTTTCGACTTCGTTTTTTCAGCTGTTTCGGAAAAAGAATCTTCTTGTTTTTCAGTCTTTACTGAAACAGAATCATTCTTTGATACTTCCGCACTCTTGTTGCCGAATAAAAAGAACGCACTTACAATGCTCGATATAACAATTATTGCAAAAACAAAGATATAAATTTTTCTTTTGTTCATGAGCGTAACTCCTGTACATGCAAATGTATATTCTAATTATATACTTCCATGTACATAGTGTCAACGAAATTTGCCATTATACGTCAAATTATCCTTGAAAAATTTTCTGAAAGGTGCTATTATGTAATCATACGGAAAATCGTTAGAATCAAATTTGCAAAGGAGAAAGAAAATGAAAAAATTATTGGCACTTTGTATGGCTCTCGCAGTAGCAGTATTCGCTTTTGCGGGTTGCGAGCCAAAAAGCAACAAGGAAACAGGGAATGTTTCTCCAGAAAAACAGGAAGTTGCTGAAGAAACATTAGCGAAAAGTTTTTCTGAAGCTGACGGAATCAGCTATGTAATGATTTATAACCCAAACATCTATGACGAAACAGAAACCTTTAATGATAAATTAAACACAGGTGATTTCGGCGATTATATAGAAGCTGTTGTTAATAAAGCAGATGGTTTAGAAATGCCTGAACTTCCTGTTGTGATGAACCCCTCAGCTTTCGAAACAACAAAGGATGTCCCCCTTGATAAATTTGATTTAAGTGGTGGTAGAGCAGGTGCATTTATAATTCCTTACAAAGTAGGGGATACTCACGAATTTTACTGTGGAATGGAACAGAGAACTCTCGAAACTTTCGAATGTAAGTATGCAGGCGAATTTTGTAACGTGTGGACATATAACGTTAATGCTGATGCGTCTGATATAGAAAAGTACGGAAAAGAATTTGATGAAAACGTATATGAAAAAGTAGTTGAAATGTTTGGCGAACCCAGATTTGCCGACAACGGAGGAAAAGTTAATTTGCTCGTTTATCCCATGGACGGAAATACCGGCGGATTCTTCTACCTTTTAGATCTGTTTGCTTCCGGCGAAGTTACACCTGAACAAATCGACGCATATTCAGTAAATGTTGATCATGCTATAATTAATATCAACTCTCTTCTTTTAGATTATGAAGATTATATGTATCCCACATTGGCGCACGAATTCCAGCATCTTATTTGCGGTAGCAATTTGTTTGAAAACTACTACGGCATTCTTATGAAAACATGGTTGAATGAAGCTATGTCGGGTTTTGTAGAAGAACAGCTTTATCCCGGTGCAAAAGATGCTGCAGGCCATTTCGAAGCTTTTACAACAAGTTCACGTATAAGACATGGTCAGTCAATGTATAATTTCGACACTACTCTCACAAAGAGCGAATTCGATATCGGTGTGTATGGTTCTGTTTATTTATTCAGTGAGTACCTTGCAAAACTTGCCGGTGATGATATTTACTCAAAAATACATTCACACTGGAGAAGTTCAAGCAATTCTACCTTGAACGAAGCTGAAGCTATTGTAAACGCTGTTTCTCCGTCGGTATATGATAATATCAATAATAGTGTTGAATTTGGAAACATTGCGAAAATCAGTGATAAGAACGAAGAGTGGCTCAGCAAACTTACACTCAATTTCTACTTATCACTTTTAAAGCTCGATGAAAACGACCCTGAAGCTTATGAAAAAGTTAAGAGTCAGACTCTTCTTTACGATGAAATCAACCCCGCCGATATCGAAGGGGGCGGTAGAGTTATTGTAGCTCTCAAGGATGGAGAGTTCGAAATTCCGAGCGATGCGGACGATGGATTCGTTTATGTAGGCCTTGACAACAATTTTGAAGTTATAACAGAATTTATAGTACAGTAATAAAAACACCCCTCATTGGAAAAATGAGGGGTGTTTTTTGTTTGGTTTAAAGAAGTGCAAGGTATTGACAAAGCCTTGATAAAGTTGTAAAATATTGTCATAATCTAAAAAGGAGACGATGAAAAATGATTAAAAAACTTTTAGCACTTGCTCTTTCACTTGTGTTGGCTTTCAGCTTTGTTGGCTGTTCTCCTGAAAAAGACGCTGACAAAAAAGATGAGACAACTAAAACAGAAGAAAAAGCAACAAAGGAAGAAACAAAGACAGCAGAAGAGCCTGTAAAAGTTGACGAAAAGGCAGAAGCTACAGAAGCAGCAGAAGATTTTATGGATGCTCTTGTAGATTTTGATTATGATGAATTACAGGGCCTTGTTACAGATCCTGATGCAATCCCTGAAGAAATCAGCTACCTTGATGTAGATGTACTCATGGAAGAAATTGGTGCAGAGGAAGCATTTGCCGGATATGAAGATGATTTCAAAAAAATCTTTCAAACTATGATTGACAACATGAAGGCTGAATGTACTTATGAACTTGAAGAAGTTAAGGAAGATGGCGACAATTATATCGCTTCAGGTGTTATCATAATGCCTAATTTCGATTCTTTTGATTTTGATTCATATTTTGAAGAAGCATTAAGTGAAGACAAAATGATGGAAGTTATGATGGAAATGTACGAAAATGGCGAAATCACAGATGATATGTCTGAAGAAGAAATGCTTGACGCTATTTTCCCTGTAATTATTGATTATTGCGAAGAAGTTATTAATGATATCGATTTCAGCAAAGAAGTAAAAGAAGAAGAATTCAAAATTGATGTTATTAAGAGCGGTGACAAGTGGCTTGTTGATTCATCAACACTCTAATATAAAGACAAATAAAAAAACAGACTGCAATTGCGGTCTGTTTTTTTATTGATTTTTTTATGCCAACATGTTAAAGTGAATGTATAAAGTGTTGAAAGGGGATTTTTATGAGAAAGATTATCAGTGTCACACTACTTTTAATTATGTTAATTACAACTACGTGCCTCGCAACAACACAACCTTCAATAAAGGTAGTACTTAATGGTGAAGATCTTACTTTCGATCAACCACCTGTAATGCGCAATAATCGCGTATATGTTCCTATCAGAATTGTCTCGGAAAAGCTCGGAGCAACAGTAGAGTGGAATCCGCCATACACCGTAAAAATCAACGATTCTGAAGATAATTTGCTGATTAGAATTGGTACATATGTTTACGATTACAACAATATGCCGTGTATCGGAGATGCAGCCCCTTTTATTGAAAACGGAAGAACTCTTGTTCCAGTACGCTTGATAGCGCAGACTCTTAATTGTGATGTTGATTGGAATCAAGAAACTCAGACTGTTATTATAGAAACCAATGACACAATCGAAGATTCGTATAACGATTACAAAACTGACAAGAACAATCCGCTTGTATACGACGCGCTAAAATACGAGAGTGGTTATCGCACATATGTGTTACCCAAGATCAATATTAACCACCCTAACGCAGAAGCTATTAATGAACGTATTTTGCTTCAGGAATACCCTGTAATTGATTCTGCAAAAAAAGATATAGAAGCAGGTTGTGATCCCGGATGTTATAAAGCAAGCTACAAATATTTTGTTTTTGGAAACATATTGTCCATCGTAGGAGCAAAGTTCTACGATGGAGATAACACTCTTTTTTTCACTATAAACTACGATTTAGAGCAAAATATCGAACTTACATCCCGTAATATAATTGAACTTTCAGGAAATGATACGGCAGAACACACTGTCTCTGTTCAACAGAAGCTCAAGGATATTTTTAAAACTTCAATGAATAACACATTAAATTTAGATTGGATGAACAACGAGTTCTTCTATGATGTTTATAACCGTGCAGGCTCGGATGAATGTTATAACCAAGATTCTCCGCTTTATATAAATTCAAGCGGCTGCATTACAGCGGTAGTTGATTTTCCCAGCATAGCCGGAGCTGATTCGTATATGAAGCTCTTTGATACCGGAGCAAAAATTAATTCCTCCAAAAAGTCGAGTTCTCCAATTATTGGAAAATGGTATTATTCTAACCCCGATGCTCCTATTGATGAATTAAAATCAGGGAAAGTAACTACATACCTTGGGGAAGGTTTTGAGTCAGGTTGTTTTGTTTTTAAAGAAGATGGAACATACCAGACATACACAATGTGGCATATTTGGTATACAGACCAGAACGGAACCAGTTTTTATGATGGTGCAGCAGGTGCATACATATTAACAGGAAAGTATACGGTAGACGGAAATACTATAACTTTATTCAACGAAACTGAATCATATCCGCAACACGCTGCTGACTGCAATTGGGTTTCACAAGCAAAGCTTTCTATTCTGTATGATGATAACAATCTTGTTGTCACAGACATAATTACCGAGGATGATGATTTTAAAAAGGAATTAACTACATTTAAGATTTTAAAAAGATAAAATATTTACAGAAAACAAGAAGGGTCGAGCTGATAGCTCGACCCTTCTTGTTTGGGTTTAAAAAACTTAATATCTCTTACAACAAAAGAAGATTTTTTTCGGCAAAGGTTATCAATTTTTGCAAAGAAAAATATGATAAAATTGATAACAAACAGAAAGGATGGTTCAGATGTCAAAGAATTTCAGCGTCGTAAAAAATGCCTTGGTAGTGCATCTTCACGGCGAAATTGATCAATACGCGGCAGCAGAGTTAAAAGAGATAATCGATATAGAGATCGAAAACTCTTCTAAGAAAAATCTCATATTCGACCTTTCCGGCGTATCGCTTATGGATTCTTCGGGAATAGGGCTTATAGTTGGAAGATTCAAACTTCTCGCTTCTCTCGGCGGAAAAGTTCTTATTTGCAATGCTTCGGAGAATATTCTAAAAATAGTAACACTAAGTGGGATTCAAAAAGTTATAGAAATATTTAAAACCCTACACGAAGCCGAAAAATCATTATCATCTGAGAAAGGTAGATAAAAAATGACTAACTATTTAAAAGCAGAATTCAGTTCAAACGCAATTAACGAGAGTCTTGCAAGGATTATTGTATCAGGATTTATAATGCCGCTTGATCCCACAATAGAAACGCTTTCCGATGTCAAAACGGCAATATCAGAAGCGGTTACCAACTCAATAATACATGCTTACGAAAAGAGTTTTGGAAATGTTTTAATGGAACTCAGCCTAAACGAAAGAGAATTAACCATAAAAGTTAGTGATAAAGGGATAGGAATTGCAGATATTGAACAGGCGAGAAAGCCTCTTTTTACATCTAAACCTGAAAGTGAAAGAAGCGGTATGGGTTTTACCGTCATGGAAAGCTTCATGGATTCCTTACATATAATCAGCGAACAAGGGCAAGGAACAACTGTAATTATGACAAAAAAACTTTGACGGGTGTTTGCTATGAAGGAAGAAATCTATCGCCTTATTAAACTTGCGCAGGATGGCGACCGGGATGCACTGGAAAAACTTACGTTTGAAAACAAAGGATTAATTTGGGCGTCAGCACGTAGATTTTCAGGCAGAGGGGTTGAACTTGACGATTTGTTTCAAATTGGTGCAATAGGTCTAATAAAGGCTATAAAAAAGTTTGACACAAGTTTTGATGTCGAGTTCTCTACGTATGCAGTTCCAATGATTTTAGGGGAAATAAGGCGCTTTTTGAGAGATGATGGGATTATAAAAATAAGTAGGGGATTGAAAGAAACAGCATATACCGCAAGGATTACTGCGGAAAAAATATTTCTGAAAGAGGGAAGAGAAGCTACCATTTCAGAATTGGCTGAAAGTATGAATTGTTCTGTGAGCGATATAGCGCTTTCGCTTGAAGCAACACAACCTACAGAATCAATATATCGTAGTATACATGAAGGAGAGAATTCCCAGGTGCTTCTCATAGATAAAATCAACGTACATTCCAGCGGTGAAGACAATGTGTTGGCAAATTTGGATTTAAAACAAGCTATAGAAACTTTACCGGACAGAGAGCGTCAGATATTGTTGCTCCGTTATTATAAAGAAAAAACCCAAAGTGAAGTTGCAAAAATAATGGGAGTCAGCCAAGTTCAAATTTCGCGTATTGAGAAAAAAATACTGACTCTTCTCCGTAAAAAAATAGGGTAGAAATATCACCGAATTTGAAATTTTATGTACTATTATCATTGACACTAAATAGATAAAGTGATATTATATAGATAATTGGGAAATTAGGCAAAAATTTCAAAACAAAAAGGAGAAATTACAAATGGCAAAAATAGTTACAATGGGCGAGATAATGCTTCGTTTATCAACTCCCAACAATGAAAGATTTATTCAGGCAGACGAGTTTGATGTATGCTACGGCGGTGGCGAAGCCAACGTTGCAGTTTCACTTGCAAACTACGGTCACGATGCAGAATTTGTTACAAAGGTTCCTGCAAACCCCATCGGTGAATGTGCAGTTGCCGCTCTTCGCAAGATGAATGTTAAGAGTGACAACATTGCTCGTGGTGGCGAAAGACTTGGTATCTATTTCCTTGAAACAGGTGCAGCAATGCGTGCTTCAAACGTTGTATATGACAGAGCACATTCTTCAATTTCTACTGCAGTAGCAGAAGATTTTGATTTTGATAAAATTTTCGACGGTTGCGACTGGTTCCATTTCACAGGAATTACTCCTGCAGTTTCTGATCAGGCTGCAGAACTTACAGAAATCGCTCTTAAGGCTGCAAAGGCTAAGGGTGTAAAGGTTTCTTGCGACCTTAACTTCAGAAAGAAGCTTTGGTCAAGTGAAAAGGCACAGCGTGTTATGTCAAACCTTATGCAGTATGTTGACGTATGTATCGGCAACGAAGAAGATGCTGAAAAGGTTCTTGGTTTCAAGCCCGGTGAAACAGACGTAACAAGCGGCGAACTTGAACTTGCAGGTTACAAGAGCATTTTCGAACAGATGGTTGAAAAGTTCGACTTTGAATATGTTATTTCTTCACTTCGTGTTTCTCATTCAGCTTCTGATAACGGTTGGTCTGCTTGTATCTACTCAAGAGATACAAAGGAATTCTATCATTCAAGAGAATACAGAATCGCTCCTATCGTTGACCGTGTAGGCGGTGGCGACAGCTTCGCAGGCGGTACAATCTGTGGTTTCCTCGATGGCAAGAACTTCAAGGAAGCTCTCGAATTCGGTGTTGCAGCATCTGCTCTTAAGCACACAATTCCCGGAGATATGAACCTCGTAACACGCGCTGAAGTTGACAACCTTGTAGGTGGCGACGGTAGCGGCCGTGTACAGAGATAACTTTTGAAAGGAAGATAAAAATGTTAAAGGAAATTTATAATATCGGTATTATCCCCGTAATTAAAATCAACAATGCTGAAAAGGCTGTTCCGCTTGCAAAGGCTCTTATCGATGGTGGTCTTCCTGCAGCAGAAGTTACTTTCAGAACTGACGCAGCTGAAGATGCTATCCGCGCTATTGCAACAGCATATCCCGATATGCTTGTTGGTGCAGGTACAGTTCTTACAATCGAACAGGCACAGCGTGCTCTTAACGCAGGTGCAAAGTTCATCGTTAGCCCCGGCTTCAACCCCAAGGTTGTTCAGTGGTGCATCGATAACAATGTTATCGCGCTTCCCGGTTGTACTACACCTTCTGAAATCGAACAGGCTCTTGAACTCGGTCTCAAGGTTGTAAAATTCTTCCCTGCAGAACAGAGTGGTGGCCTTGATAAGATTAAGGCTATGTCAGCTCCTTACGGTGGTGTAAAGTTTATGCCCACAGGTGGTGTAAGCCTCGATAACGTTAATAGTTACCTTGGTTGTGATAAGATTGTTGCTTGTGGCGGTAGCTTCATGGTTAAGGAAAGCTTCATCGACAACGATCAGTGGTATGAAATCACAGCTCTTACAAAGAAGGCTGTTGACACAATGCTCGGTCTCGAGATTGCTCACATCGGTATCAATAGCGAAAACGAAGAAGATGCACAGAAGACTGCAGCAATGCTTTCAATGCTCCTTGGCAAGGCTCCTGAAAAGGATACTGCAAAGAGTGTATTCGTAACAAGCGAATTTGAAGTTATGAAGTCAAAAGGCCCCGGAAAGTGTGGACATATCGCTGTTTATACAAACAACGTAGAAAGAGCTATCTACCATCTTGGCGCAAGAGGCGTTAAATTCAACGAAGAAAGCGCAACATTTAATGCTGATGGCACAAGAAAGTTCATATATCTTGCAGAAGAATTCGGCGGATTTGGAATTCACCTTATGCAGAAGAAGTAATTAAAACTGAAAGCTCCTACCAACTGGTAGGAGCTTTTTGCTTCGTTAGTATGATTGATAAAAGTGTTGAAAAACAAGGCGTTTAGTGATAAAATAATTTTATCATAAGTGTTTGATTCGAGAAAATTTATCACACTTTAAGGTCGCTACTAAATTTTTCTTATGCAAACAAATGATAAAATTGTATCACGATAAATTTTGGAGGTTATTATGAAAAGATTTTTAAGCGTATTTATTTTATTTGCTGTGACATTGACTTCGCTTTCTTTTAATGGAATTCCTGTCTGCGCAGGCAACTCGTTAACTTATAAAACTACTGATTACGTATCTTTATTTGGAGACTTTGTCGACAATGATTTATTTGATTTCTTAAAGGAAAATTATAATGCTTCCAGCGTGGAACACTTCCGTGATTGTTATATGGTTGATATGAATAACAATTCTGTGCCTGAATTGTTATGTCTGTTTATAGATGACCATGACGGTTTGCGCGGTTATGCTGCTTTAATAGAATATGACAATGGATTTAAAATGGGAACAGAAATTCCGTTTGATTTTTATGATGGCAGTGAGTCGTTGTGGTATCAAATTTTAGAAAAGGATGGAAAGTTTTATTTTGAAAAATTTATATCCTCTACCTATTCTGATGGAATGATATCTGAAAGCGAATTAATTCAAACAATAACTATAAATCAAAACGGAATAGATACAGTAGTATATTCAGCCATCTTAAATGGATACATTAATTTTAACAACAACACAGACAATCACAATGCTTATATTAACGGACAAAGAGTGGACGAGCTCGATTATGAATACGTTCGCAAAAATTTCAACATAGTTGCTGATAGTGCAGATTACAACTACAGTCCTTTTACAACTGAAGAACCACAGCACAACTATGGCAATGATTATGATAAATTCTGGAAACCCGTAGCCGACATTACTGTAACTTTAGACGGAAATGTTTTAGAATTTGACCAAAATCCGATTATTGTAAACAGTCGCACAATGGTTCCGCTTCGTGCTATTTTTGAATCTCTCGGCGCAACTGTTGAATGGGATCAGGATACACAGACTGTTACATCAGTAAAGGGTGATACAACCATCTCTATGACAATAGGAAAAGCCGAGATGAAGAAAAACGAAGAAGTTATAGTTCTCGATGTAGCTCCTCAGATAGTAGGAAATCGTACCCTTGTTCCGGTTCGTGCAGTTGCAGAAAGTTTTAATTGCATCGTGGATTGGGACGGGGAAACTCAGACAGTAATTATAAAGAGTGACGATACAAAAACCGAAACACTCGGAAATAAGCTCCTTGCATATTTTGAAACAATAGCAAACGATTCTGAAAATGCTCTTTCTGTCGCGGAAGCAATTGCTTCCAGTGAATCAATTGCAATGATTGGTTGTGGAGCAATACCCGTTGAAGAAGGTTACCTTGTAGGCTTTGATGACACAGAAATCAAAGGTTTCAAGGAAGGGGCAATGTTTGCTCCTATGATTGGAACAATTCCTTTTGTAGGCTATATCTTTACTCTTGAAGATGGGGCAGACACTTCTGAATTTATTGAAGTATTAAAAAACGAAGCAAATCTCAGATGGAATATATGCACAGCCGCTGAAGAAATGGTTGTAGGCAGTGCCGGAAACAAAGTTTTCTTTATAATGTGTCCTGAAAGTCTTGAAAATGCTGAATAATAAAAAACGGGGTTTTAACCCCGTTTTTTATTATTCTTATTTACCCATATTTGCGCTGTAGCATCGTTTGTCACTCATGTCCTGAACACTGCGAAGTGCTTCGCCAAAACGTTGGAAATGGACGATTTCGCGTGCGCGGAGGAATTTTATAGGTTCTATGACATCAGGGTCATCTGCAAGGCGGAGAATGTTATCGTAGGTCGCACGAGCTTTTTGCTCGGCTGCAAGGTCTTCTGTGAGGTCTGCGATAACATCTGCTTTTGACTGAATATACGCCGCGCTCCAAGGAACTCCTGCTGCAGAAGCGGGGTAGATGCCTGTATTGTGATCTACGAAGTATTTATCGAAGCCTGACGCCTTAATTTCTTCCATAGAAAGATTACGCGTAAGCTGATAAACAATTGTACCGATCATTTCTAAATGCCCAAGCTCTTCGCTTCCGATGTCATTCAGTGTAGCCTTTGTGATCTCATTCGGCATACTGAATCTCTGGCTGAGATAGCGAAGAGATGCTCCTAATTCCCCGTCAGGGCCGCCATATTGGGACAGAATAACCTGCGCCATCTTGGGGTTAGGGTTTTTGATTTTTACAGGAAACTGTAACTTTTTTTCATAAATCCACATAACTTAACTCCTTTCTTTTTCCCATGTCCACGGATTATTAATCCATTGCCACGGTGTTTTTGCCGAAGAACGAGTTGCAGTAAGCGGACCGTATTTTTCTTCATATTCGCGTCTTAATACGTCTGCTTCTTTGACAGTTTCTTTGTAAAGTGCCAACGCACGCTCACATGTTGGATGCGTGTTAAGATAAAGCTGCAGATCAAGCGCGAAGAAATCGGCTTCCTGAACCTTTTTAAGAAGTGATTGTCTTGATGTGCTCTCCATCATATTTCTTTCGCACCTGCCTTATTTGAAAATTCTTTCCCATATACTCCGAAGGGTTTGTTAAGTCCGGGGAATACTGTGCCTGCATAAAACGCTTTTTCCCTGCTGTAAGGTGTTTCAAAACGCTGGTAGGGGACATAGCTATATGCAAGAGGTAAATCATTACATCTGTCACAATCGTATGATAACATGCGAGGAACAAACTCAATATCAAGTAAATCCTTCATAAGAATTACCTTCCTTCCTGAATAGTTAGAATGGGAATATACTTCCCATTATTCATTTTATTCCTCTTTAATAATTTTGTGATTTAAGCGATTAAAAGACCTTTGATCATATGTAAAAAATAATCTCCTGCATTTTTACGTTTAATAGTTCGATCAGATACCAAATCCGTTTTAGCTAACGTTTCTCCGTTCAAAGTTACAATCATTTCACCAATAACATCTCCCTTATTTACAGGAGCTTTAAGATTTTTATTAACATTAACATGTGTTTTTATTTTCTCTTTGTTTTCTTTATCTATTACAACAGTTGTGTCGGAGTGGGCGAGAGCAATCACTTTGTTGCTTTTGCCGTAAAGCACAGGAACTTTACATACTGTGGATCCTTTTTCACCATGACTACTGACTGTATAATTCGAAAAACCATAATTCAAAAGCTCACTTGCTGCAGAAAATCGCTCTTTGCTCGTTGGCGCACCCATAACAACTGCTATAAGCTGCATGCCGTCGCGTTTTGCAGAAGCACTTATACAACATCCTGCGCCACTTGTAGAACCTGTTTTAAGTCCGTTTGCACCTTGGTAGTAACGAATCAGCTTATTGGTGTTTGCAAGTTGGAATTCTCCTCCACGAAGCGTATCCATCCATATAGTTGTATATTTTTCTATCATTTTATGTTTAAGCAATTCTCTACTCATTAAAGCAATATCATATGCACTCGTATGATGATTCTCTGCATCCAAACCGTTACAATTCACGAAATTTGTGTCCTTCATACCAAGCTCTTTTGCTCTGTTATTCATTCTCTCAACGAATGACTCTACACTTCCACACATATGTTCAGCAACGGCTACACAAGCATCATTTGCGCTTGCTACAGCAATCCCCTTAAGCATATCATCAAGCGACATTACTTCGTTTGTATCAAGAAATATCGTGCTTCCTCCCATACTCTTTGCACGTTCGCTTGCTACTATCTGAGTATCAAGGGTAATCTCATTTCTCTCAAGAGCTTCGCAAATCAAAAGCATTGTCATAATTTTAGTAACACTTGCCGGCGGAAGAGATTCGTGCGAATTGTATTCGTAGAGTATTTTTCCGCTTGAAGCCTCCATCAAAACCATTGATTTTGTTCCTGCAGAGGTAGTGAACTCTGCAGCTAATACATGAGTTTGCAGTATTAAAACTGCTAAAAGAAGAGAAAAAACTTTTTTCATGTTACGCACTCCTTATTTTCATATATATAAAGATATGAATCAGAAGAATATGGTATTACAACCAATAACTAATAAGATTGACAGAAAAATCTTATTGTGTTATTCTATACCTATAAATTTTCAGGAGTTGATTCTCATCAAAAGAATTTGCTATATTGTCGCCGCATGCAAAGAGAATACAGAAAAATTTCATATATTTCCCGGGAAAGATGACATAGTAATTGCTGCGGACGGCGGATATGATATATTAAAGGAAAAAAATTTGATACCAGATGTTGTTATTGGTGATTTTGATTCCATTGAGGCAGAAATGCCCTGCAAAAATATTATCAGACACCCTGTAGAAAAAGATGATACTGATACTTTCCTTGCTTTAAAACTTGCACTTGAGAAGGGATATAATAATTTTGTTATTTTCGGTGGGGTAGGAGGAAGAATCGACCACACGCTAGCTAATATACAAGCTCTTTTATGGGTTGTCAAAAGGGGAGGAAGGGCGTTCTTAATTGGAAATGATGTTGTTATGACCGTAATTTCTAACGAAAAGTTCTCTTTCGCCGCTAGTCATAAAGGAAAAGCCAGTGTTTTTGCTCAAGAAGGTACTGCAAAAGGAGTAAAAATATCAGGACTTAAGTACTCTGCAGAAAATTTATTCCTCACACCCGAATTTCCGCTCGGAGTAAGTAATGAATTTGTAGGAGAGAGGGCTGAAATTTCAGTAGAGGACGGCTCTCTTCTGATAGTCTGGGAACAAAAAAACAAAGATTTCATTGAACAAATTAATAATTTTACAATATAAAAAGAAACGAGGAAACTCCTCGTTTCTTTTTATTCCGGTTTAATTTTAGATAATGGATTTTTATCAACAGCTTTTCTTAATTGTTCTTCATCAATATGCGTATAAATTTGAGTTGTAGAAAGATGTTCGTGCCCTAAAATTTCTTGCAAAGCGCGCACGTCGACATTTCCGTATTTATACATCAAAGTAGCAGCTGTATGTCTTAATTTATGCGGAGAATAAACGCTTGAATCAAGTCCTGCGCGTTCAATATTCTTTTTTATCATTCTGTATACCATATTATTAGATATACGTGTCTTTTGTTTGCTTAAAAACAGTGCTCTGCGGTCTTTTACAGCGTCTTTTGGTCTAACTTCCATATAGGCTTTTATAGCGCGCTGACAGGCTTCGTTAAGGTAAACTGTGCGTTGTTTATTACCTTTACCTGTAACAGTAAGAGAATCTCCGTGTATATCAGAAATGTTAATTCCTACCAGTTCGCTAAGTCGCATTCCGCAATTAAGAAACAGTGTAATAATGCAATAATCACGTATTTTGAACTCTCCATCGATATTTTCCAATAATTGTAAACTCTCATCCAAAGAAAGAAAAACAGGTAATTTAGAAGGGATTTTTGGAGAATCAAGTTCTTTTGTAATGTTCACATCAAGAAGATGAGCTTTGCTTGAAAGATAGTTAAACAAACTTTTTAAAGAAGAAACTTTTCGTGCACGAGCATTAGCGTTGTTGTCGCGGTCGCTGTTTGTGTACATTAAATATTCGTACATATCATCAAGAGTAATATCCCTGATAAAATCTATATCAATATCACTACAATCAATTTTATCAAATTCATCATAAGATTCTATCAATCTATGACATTTCATAAAACGAAAGAAAGTACGAAGGTCATAATAGTATTCATTGATTGTAGTATCAGATTTTCCTTTAATATTAGAAAGATAACTTAAAAAGCTTTTTGCATCACGGGGAATGTCGTCATAATGTCTTAAATCAGCCATAAAAACGCCTCCAATTAATAAATACGTATATAATAAGGGTATTCGGCAATAATCTTCCTATCGCCAATTCAACAAAATTTTTATTTTGTTGAATTACATATATTTTATCATACGGGCTTCCCTTTGTCAAGTTTTATTAAAACGTTTTATTTAAGACATATAAAAAAGAACGAGTAAATAGTACTCGTTCTTTTAATTTACTTATTCATCCCAGTTGTGATAAACATTCTGTACATCGTCGTTGTCATCCAACATTTCGATAAGTTTATTCATGTTCTTTAAATCTTCTTCGTCTGTAAGTTCTACACTTGTCTGAGGAATCATTTGCACTTCAGCAGTAAGGAAACTGTACCCTCTCTCCTCCAATGCTTCACGTACAGCAGAAAAGTTTTCGGGAGCAGTAAGAACTTCATAAATACCGTCTTCAGCAGAAAAATCATCTGCGCCACAATCAAGAGCATCCATCATAACAGCATCTTCATCGGGAAGTTCTTCAGAAGAAATTAATATAACACCTTTTTTATCAAACATGTAGCTTACACACCCTGTCTGACCGAGGTTTCCGCCGTATTTATCGAAATAATGTCTCATATCAGCTGCAGTACGATTACGGTTGTTTGTAAGTGTCTCTACAATTACCGCAACGCCGCTGGGACCGTAGCCTTCATATGTAATTTCTTCATAATCGTTACCACCGGTTTCTCCTGCTGCCTTTGCAATACAACGCTGAATGTTGTCGTTAGGCATATTATTTGAACGAGCCTTTGCGATAGCATCGCGAAGTTTTCCGTTGCTATCAGGATTAGGACCGCCTGCTTTTACGATTACTGCAATTTCTCTACCGAGTTTTGTAAAAATCTTGGCACGCTGTGCATCAGATTTTTCTTTTTTGTTTTTAATATTATTCCATTTGGAATGTCCTGACATATTTACACCTCAAATTTTATTCTGCTTTTTTATCAGCTTTTTCAGCTACAATTGCCGCCTTTGAAGCTTCTGAACGCACATCAGCACGAGCCTTTCTGATGATAGACTGAGCTTTTGTAAGTTTAGCATCAGTATCAGCAAAAAGAGAATCAACATACTGTCTTGCACCCATTCTCAATTCACGAGAATTCTTCTGTGCAGCTGCAACGATCTGATTTGCCTGTTCGTATGCTTTCTTTGTGATTTCGTGTTCGTCGATCATTTTCTCTGTTTTAGCCTTTGCAGCATTAATTATATCTTCGGCTTCAGCCTGCGCTTCTGCAAGGATTCTCTTTCTTTCATCCTTTATGAGCCTTGCCTGCTTCATATCTTCAGGAATGTTAAGTCTGATTTCTTCAATAGCAGCAAGAAGATCCTCTCTATCGATTAAAGCTCTGTTTAAAAGCGGGATAGTTTTTGTTTGTTCAACCTTATCTTCCAAAAGGTCAATCATCTTCAAAATCTCCATTATTGTATGCCTCCTATTTTTTCTTTTATATCTTCTATAATTTCAAGCGGTACCATCTCGGTGAAATCTCCCCCGTATCTGGCTACCTCTTTAACTATACTGGAACTTAAATACGCATAATTTGCGTTTGTGGTAATAAAGAATGTTTCAATTTCAGGCGCCAACTGTTTGTTTGTTAAAGACATCTGAAACTCGTACTCGAAATCAGTAACAGCTCTCAAACCTTTTACAATAAACTTTGCGCCCTTATTTCTTGCATAATCAACAAGAAGACCTGTAAAGCCTTCTACCTTTACGTTTGGCAAATCGCGTGTAACACGTTCAATTAATAATATTCTCTCTTCTACTGTAAACAGAGGGTTTTTTGAACTGTTAGAAAGGATACTGACGTAGACAACATCAAAAAGCTCGCTTGTCCTCTTTATAATATCCAGGTGGCCGTTTGTTACGGGATCAAAACTGCCGGGAACAATTGCTATATTCATCATGTCATCTCCATTTCAGTACGGTTATCCCTACCCTGCCATACTTTTTTTCTTTTTCAATTTCAAAAACATTTCCAAAGTTTATAATAGATTGAGCATCAAAATCTTGCTCTATTATTATAAAGCCATCTTCCTTTAGAATTTGTTTTTCTGAAATCAATTTTAATGTAGATTCATATAATCCATTCGCGTACGGCGGATCAAGAAAAATAATATCAAATTTTCGTTCGCAAGATTCAATGAATTTCGCGGCATCTGACTGCAGAACCACTGCTTTATCATCAAATTTTGCTACAGAAACATTCGTCTTTACAGCACGAATTGCATCTTTGGAGGTATCAACAAACGTTGCATTCTCTGCACCACGACTTAACGCCTCTATTCCCAGCGCGCCGCTTCCTGCAAAGAGATCCAACACCTCTGCGCCATTTATATATGGAAGCATCATTGAAAAAATAGCTTCTTTCACCCTGTCAAGAGTAGGTCTTGTTTTATCGCCTTCAGGACTAATCAATCTAAGCCCTCTTGCGCTTCCAGATATAACTCTCACAAATTCCTCCGAAAATAAATTCCTTCTCAATACAGAAAAGGAATTTAATATACTATATATATTTTACAATAACTTCTGAAAAAGTCAAGTCTTTTCGGTTAATTAGTATTATTTTACAACACTCTTCTTGCTGTTACATAACTTCTGAGATAATACTCTTTATAAAGGCTATCTTTAACAACACCTCTTGTGCTTGTAGAAGCGTGTATAAATTCATTGTTACCAACATAGATTCCGACATGGTTTATGCGTCTATCACTTCTATTTGAAAAGAAAACTAGATCTCCCGGAATAAGGTTTTCCTTTTCAACATATACACCCGTTGTTCCCTGATCTTTAGATGTACGTGGCAACGTAATTCCTTGCTTCTTATATAAGTAACTTGTAAAACCACTGCAATCAAACGCATTAGGACCTGCAGAACCATAAACATAACTATATCCAAGATAATTGTAAGCATCTGCAGCTATTACTGATGCAATGTCACTACCTGCAGGAGTGGTTGAAATATATGGAGCTGATACAAAGCCTGTTACTCCATTCTCCATTCGAATATTGTACCAACCATTGTCGGTGTAAATTATTTCGATTTTAGTACCACAAGGAATTTTTGTAACAATATCTGATGTAAGGTTTGGAGAAACTCTTACATTAAGAACATCGCAGTTAACATATCCAATTTGATTAGCTAATACAGGTATAATTGAGGTTGTAATCAAAAGTACCAATATGATTGAAACTATGTATTTTCTCATAATTACTCTCCTATACTTTCTCTGATGATTAAATTATACTATATTTCAGTCCGTTTGTCAAACTTTTTTAACATTTTGTTCACAAAGTTTAAATATTTTAAAATTGTGTATTTATTTTTTTCGAATGTTTCCTATTGCGACATTTTCTTCGGCATATGAGTTGTATAATTTAATAGGGTGATGTTCGTGCCGATAATTTATATAGATGTATTATTTGCTGTAAATCTGCTTGTTAACTATATATTGTTGCGGGCCAGTGCAACTTTAAGCAGGATAAAAGAAAATAAATTCAGAGTTTTTCTAGGGGCATTTATAGGCGCCCTCTATGCCGTGCTTGTGTTTTTTCCGGATTTTTCTGTAATATATTCTACCCTCTTCAAAATGCTTGTATCTATGCTTATAATTGCGTGTTCGTTTGCCTTTTACTCTATAAGAGGATATTTGAAAACGTTGTTTGTTTTTTACATAGTATCTTTTGGCTTTGGCGGATGTGTTTTAGGAGTTTTTTATTTCAGTGATATTGGAGCTAAACTTGGCGCTGTATATTCAAATGGCATCCTGTATTTTAATTTACCTTGGACAGTATTGGCTCTTGCTGGTTTTCTTTTTTATATTTCAACTAAAATATTTGCTTATTTTTCCAGAAAAGCCCTTAAATTCACAGGATTAAGAAAGAAACTATACATTTCATTTGAGAACAACACTGCTGAACTTACAGCACTGATGGATACCGGCAACTCTTTGGTTGATCCCATTACTCTCTCCCCTGTTATTATTGCGGAATACAAACCATTGAAAAGCCTATTTAACAAAGAAGTGCGATGTTCTCTTGACCAGCTTGAAAAAGGTAACATCACGTGGATTATGAGCGATATCGTTCAAAAAGGGATACCCGCAAGGCTTATTCCTTTCACTTCACTTGGAAAAAGCAATGGTATGTTAATTGGATTTGTTCCCGACAAAGCCGAAATACATGATAACTGCGGAGTAAGGGTTCTTGATAAATGTGTTATTGGGATTTACAACAAATCGCTTTCAAAAGACAGAAGCTATTCTGCACTTCTTAACCCATATATGTAAATAAAGGAATGATTGAGTTGAATTTTACAAACACTATAAAGATATATTGTCGCATGAGCTATTTAAAAGCACTTCAAAAAATTGACCTTGATGAATGCATTCATTATATTGGCGGAGGAACATATTTACCTCCCCCTCTTTCTTCGGAAGAAGAGTCTTTACATATAGATAATATAGAAAATGAAGCGAGTCGACACATTCTCATAGAACACAATTTAAGATTAGTGGTCTATATCGCAAAAAAATTTGAAAATACCAATGTTTGTGTTGACGACCTCATATCAATTGGCACGATAGGCCTTATAAAAGCAATAAACACCTTTAAAAAAGATAAACAAATTAAGCTTGCAACATATGCCAGTCGTTGCATTGAAAACGAAATACTTATGTATTTGAGAAAAAATAATTCTCAGAAGATTATTATTTCCTTCGATGAACCATTAAATATAGACTGGGATGGCAACGAGCTTCTTCTGGGTGATATTTTAGGTACTGAAGATAATAGCGTAGATCGACATCTTGAAGACGAGGCAGAAAAAGAACTTTTGAGTTCTGCAATGAATAACTTAGGCTCAAGAGAAAAGGAAATAATGCAGTTGCGTTACGGTTTGTCAGGCACGCAAGAAAAGACTCAAAAAGAGGTTGCGCAAATGTTAGGAATAAGCCAAAGCTACATATCAAGGCTTGAAAAACGAATTATAAAACGCCTTAAAACTGAGATTTCAAAAAACATATAAAAGTTTGTTCGTTTTTTGCAAAAAAATGTTGAAAAGCATCCGGAATTTGTGTATAATTGATTCGTATGCATTTAGGAGGGATATAATGTTCTTTCAACATAGAGAAAAAATTTCAAGCACTGATGCTATGAAAGCATTTATGAAGTTATGGAACGAGGAACTTCATAAAAGACCCGAATATCGAGATTTTTCAAAGGCTTACGATTTCGCAATGAGAAATTCTTCTATCCGCGAAGAGTGTCTCGCAAAATACTTTGATTTTGATTCTGAAGATTCTGCGAGATATGTGGAGGCTTGCCAGGCTTTTGATGATGGAGATCTTTATTGGGCGTTTATACTCATGCGCCAATTTTCAACTATCTCCCCTGCCAGCGGAACTATCAGAGAACTTACAAACAAAAGACGAATCTTTCTCTCGGAAGATCGTAAAGAGTCCATAGTAGCTCGTCAAAGCATAGAAGCCTTTTTGGAAAGAGCAAAAAAATCTGCAGAAAAAAAATCCGAAGATTTTATTGTAGAAGCATTAGCTAATTTTGATAATTACCAAGCTTTAAGAGATGCTAAAAAATATAAATCCGCTTACAAAACAGCTGTTTTGTCAAACAAAACCAGCAATTATATTTTAAATTTAAAAAGACACTTGTATTATGTAGCAATTAGAGGTATCACTGAGGAAAACAAGGAGCAAACCGAAAATTACTTCAAACTTGTTGAAAGATACTTTAATTTCAAGAGAAAAAGTAAAGATGGCGGCCTTGTAACTGTCGTTGATATTGATGTTATAATCGCAAGGTTAGTGTATATGATAAACGGTGGTGCGATATCTTATGATGAACTTTCAAAGAATCTCCATCGCACTGTCAAGGTTTATTGTGCTGAAGGGTTCACTTCTTCTGTTTGTGCTTTAGCTGATTACCTTCATTCAATTGGTGAAACTAAACTTGAGCAGACAACATTGAGACAGCTCGTTAAACACGGACAATCGATCAACGATAAGTATAGAAAGCGCTACACTTATCTTCAGCTTATGAACGAAAATTCAAACAAGTTTATATTCCGACACAATACTTTGGCTCCGCTCGAATGTGTTATTTATAATACAAGCGACAAGATTTTAGATACTGTCAAAAAAAATGTCGAGGAAAAAGAAAAGAATACTTGGTGTTTAGTTATAAAGCATGATGTCAGAACTTATGAGTCCGCTAACAAAAATTTCCACGAAGACAAAATACTTACAAACTTGGAAACAGTTCTCGACAATGAGTTTGGCGACTATTTATTAGAACACGTTATCCCTACATATTTTACCGGCGACGGTAAACAAAAAGCTAAAGACTCTATGATAATAATAACAAGCGGAAGAAACCATTACAGCGATTTCCCCAAGCTTGGTATGGTTGTTAAAGTAGAGCCTATTACAAAGAAAATCATTAACGTTCACTATTGCGTTCTCTATCTCCCGGAAGAATCATATACCCCGGAACTTTTAAAAGAAGATTGTGAATATATAGAAAAAATTCTTAACGAAGAAACAGACTCTAGATACAGGACATTCTCGTCAGTTGTTGAAGACCTTGTTTGGAATACTGTTAATGATTTGATAGTTAAATAAATAAAAATGCCATCTTCCCCAAGATGGCATTTTTATATTTTTGAAAAAGTACTTGCAATTTCTTAAAATTGCGTGTATAATACAAAGGTCGGCTATGGAGAGATGGCTGAGTTGGTCTAAGGCGCACGACTGGAAATCGTGTAACGGTTAACCCCGTTCGAGGGTTCGAATCCCTCTCTCTCCGCCATAAGAAAAACCGCTTAATATAGCCCTATAAGGCTTTGTTAAGCGGTTTTTCTATGTTTTTTAAGTGTTTCAAAATAGTCCGAAATAGTTTAAAATAGTCTGGGGTAAGTAGTCAAAAAGTAGTCAAAATTACCGCCCTCTTGCGAACATAGGGTGCGTGACTTCAGCTCGTCCATTGCCATTTCAGTTTTATCTTTCGTTATATATCCCCCTTACACAATCTCAAACACTCTGTCTATACTCTTAATCTCGCATTTTCCCTTTCCTCTGATTAAGATGCTTATTTCCTCCACCTCTATTGGAGGAAATTTTATTTTCAAGGTATCACTTGTTGCACAGATGAGTTTCCACTCATTATCAACCTTGAGAAACACTTCGCACTCGCCGACAGTTCCTCGCACGACTAACTCCTTATATTTTTTCTTTCGCGGAGTGTCCTCGTCATACCAGAGCTCGAAGCTCCATTCGACATCCTCCTGCGGAGCGCTGATGTTGTAAATCTTGTCCTTTGTTGCCATATACATTTCCGATTCAAGCAAGGTGAAGCTTGTTGCCTGCGTATCATCTTCTTTGTGCCAAGTGCCGTAATTGATATTGCTCATCGGTAACCGTTTCCGTCGCCTGCGCAATTACTCTTTCTGCAAGGCTGTGTATTCTGTTTCTTACGCCCTCGTCATTTCTCGTATCCTTACCGACCATATAATTATATAACTCGGTAAGTTCGCTCTGAATTGCTGAAACACTCATCTTGCTACCGTAACCACTCTTGAGATCCTGCGCGGCGCGTCTTATCTCTGCAGTATTCTGCATACTCTTCGAGATGTTAAAACGCGTCATATTATCAAGTTGTGCACGAAGCTCGGCGTTTTCCCTTGTAAGATTTTCCAACTCCGAACCATTCTCGTATTCCGAAAGTCGTGTGCCGGATACGGAATTTTTCTGCTTGACACCTGTTTCATTTTGTGTTACTCTTGGTGTAGAGGATGACTTTCCTGTAGCCGTTTCGGCGTGGGCCTTTGAGCCCGGACTTGGGAAAGTCATCCTTTCTATATTTTCAAAGTCGTAAGCTTCTTTCCCATCCGCATTGATTCCAACGGATAATTTTATTTTATAATATTTTCCGTTGATATCCATGAAGTAAGCAGTTCTATAATCAAACCCATATTTGGCGAAACCTTTGGAGTGCTCTTTGTATGGAGGTGAAGAATCTACACTTTTTGATACTGCTACAATTTCATCTATCACTCCAGCAGCATTTCCTTTTACTAAATAGTAATCTCCTTTCACGTTTCCTTTTCCGCTAACTTTCCATGCGGTTCTTTCTGTAATAACTATACTCTCTTCATTTTCAAAAGGAATAACAACGTCCTCTCCATTACGAACCACATTATTTACATAGTTCATTATTTCAGATTCCCACATATCGGGGTTTTTACTTTTTATTACTCTTTCGGTAGCATGGATATATTTTCTTCCGCTTCCATCTGACATAGTAACAATTTTGAACTTCGGGGTTTCTTCGCTCTTCTTATCCTTATTCTGCATAGCTTCTCTGTACGCCCTGCGCCACAGAAGTTGTGCTTTTTTCTTTTCGTCAAGAAGTCCGAGGCGGTCAAGAATGCCGTAATAAATATCACGGATAGTGATTGATTCGCTTCTGTTCGCCTTGATAAACTCTGTCAGCTCGTTCTGGTCTTTGAACATATCGCCGATATAGTCCGCTGCGATTTCTTCTTCAATTACCGCGGTATCATTTCCGTAAGCACCTTTTTTCAGCTCGTATGCGGCGTAGTGTCAAACGTATGTTGCTCGCTTACGAACGATGTATTTATATCCTCTATTGTTTTGATGCTATTCATTCTACTGTTTTTTTCAAAACTTCAGGTTGGTACTTTTTGTTTTTGTATATGTTTTTTAAAAAAGGATAAACTTGATGTATATTTATTTTTATGAAAGGAAGCCCAGTATGGTAGAATTAGTATTTACTATTCAGGATTCATCCGGAATTCATGCAAGACCTGCCGGATTACTCGTAAAAGAAGCCGGGAAATATGAGTCAATTATCAAAATATATTGCAATGGCAAAGAGGCGGATGCAACCAGGATTTTTTCCGTTATGGGACTCGGAGCTGCATGTGGAGATACTCTAAGAATCACTATTAGCGGAAAAGATGAAAGCATTGCTAAAGAAAACCTTGAGATTTTTTTAAACAAGAATTTATAAGGAGTTAACTATGCAAGTTTTTAGTGGAAAAAGCGCCTTCGGCGGAATAGCTGTTGGAAAAATCAAATTTTTCAATAAATCAGTTGTTGATATAACTTGTTACAATGTAAGCGACAGCGAAAAAGAATTTAAAAGGTTAGTAAAAGCACTTGAGGAAGCAAAAAGTCAGCTTGCCGACTTAAAAAACAAAGCTCTCATTGAAGTCGGAGAATCAAGCGCTGAAATATTTGAAATACACAAAATGATGCTAGAAGACAAAGACTTCATCGAATCTATTGAAAATCTCATTTACAAGCAAAAACTAAACGCCGAATACGCTGTATCAATTACTTCTGAAACATTTGCAAAAACGTTTTCTTCAATGCAAAACGATTACATGCAAGCTCGTGCAGCAGACGTAAAAGATATTTCCTTCAGGTTAATTGACATTCTTTCAAAGAAGGAAGAAAGAACTCAATTTTACAAAGAGCCGGTTATTATAGTTGCAGAAGATCTTACCCCAAGCGAAACACTGCAACTTGACAAATCAAAAATACTGGCTTTGATTACCTATAAGGGTTCTGTAAATTCTCATGCATCTATCCTTGCCAGATCAATGAACATTCCTGCGATTATAGGAACAGATTTATTTTTGAATGAAACTTTAAACGGAAAAACGGCAGTTGTTGACGGCTTTTCAGGGAAGATTTATGTAGATCCGGATGAAAATTTTTTAAAGAAAAGCGAATTAAGACTTCGGGAAGAAAAAGAGAAAAAGGAACTTCTTGAAACTTTAAAAGGAAAAGAAAATGTGACATTGGACGGAAGGAAAATTAATCTTTTTGCAAACATAGGCAATATTCAAGACCTGCTTTCTGTAATCGAGAATGATGCTGATGGAATTGGGCTTTTTAGAAGCGAATTTATTTTTCTTGAGAAAAACACTTTTCCTTCAGAAGAAGAGCAGTTCGCAATATATAAAAGCGCTGTTGAAACTATGGCCGGCAAAAAAGTCATTATCAGAACGCTTGACATTGGAGCTGATAAAAAAGTTGATTATTTCAACTTGAAAGAAGAAGAAAATCCCGCATTAGGTCTGCGTGCAATACGTTTATGTCTCAAGCGTCCCGATATATTCAAAACCCAGCTCAGAGCACTTTTGAGGGCTGCTTATTATGGGGATTTATCTATAATGCTTCCGATGATTACAACCTTAAAAGAGGTTCAAGAAGCAAAGAAAATGATTTATCAAGTCGCTGCTGAACTCACAGAGCAAAATACAAACCATAAAATTCCCGATATAGGAATAATGATTGAAACCCCTGCCGCTGTAATGATTTCCGATGAGCTCGCTAAGGATGTGGATTTTTTCAGTTTAGGAACAAATGATCTTTCGCAATACGCCTTAGCCATAGACCGACAAAATGACGAGCTTGATTCTTTTTTTGACCCACATCACAAATCAATACTCAAAATGATAGAAATAACCGTAAAAAACGCGCACAAAGAAGGAATTTGGGTTGGCATCTGTGGCGAATTAGCTGCTGACACCGAATTAACCGAAACCTTTCTTTCGTTCGGGGTTGATGAGCTTTCTGTATCCCCCTCTCACCTTCTTCCGCTTCGTAAAAAAATAAGGGAAACCAACCTGCAAAAAAAATAAAACAAGTGGCTGTGCCACTTGTTTTATTTTTTCCAAGTATATGGTGAGAAAAGTATCAGCATCGGGAATATTTCAAGTCTTCCTATGATCATATCCAACGTCAATACCAAGGTGGAAAAGTCAGAATATATGGAGAAATTCGCTGTTGGTCCAACTTTGGCAAGTCCGGGACCGATGTTATTAAGGGTTGCAGCAACCGCTGTGAAATTTGTAGTAAAGTCATGGTTGTCAAGACTTATAGCAAGCACAGAAAGTACAAATATAGCAATATAAGCCGACATAAATACATTTACATTTCTTACCGTCTCGTGTTCTACAACTCTACCGCTCATCTGTATTTTTTTAGTAAGTTTCGGATGAGCAGCAATTGTAACTTCTTTCTTTATACTTTTAAGATAAATAAGAATTCTGGAAACTTTTATACCGCCACCGGTACTGCCCGCACAAGCACCTATAAACATAAGTATTACAAGTATTGTTTTTGAAAGTTCAGGAAATTTATCAAAATCAACGGTTGAAAATCCAGTGGTTGTGATTATTGACGACACCTGGAAAGCACTATGTTTCAATGATATCCAAACATTTTCAAACATATTTACGCAGTTAATACATATTACCAATGTTGCTGCAATTATAATCCCTAAATACGCTTTTACTTCATCTGATTTAAGCATAAGTTTGAATTTACCCAACAGCATCAAGTAGTATACTGAAAAGTCAATTCCAAAAAGCGCCATAAACACAGTGATTACAATCTGGATATATGACGAATACCCTCCCACGCTAAGATTTTTTATACCAAAACCACCTGTACCTGCTGTACCAAACGTGTGAGTGATTGCATCAAAAAATGTCATTCCTCCGGCAAGGAGCAAAATCAGGAGAAGCAGGCTTAACCCAATATAAATTCCATATAATATCTTGGCGCTTGATTTTACTTTAGGAACAAGCTTACTTACATTAGGACCAGTGCTTTCCGCCTTCATAAGATGCAAATTGCTTCCTCCGGACAAAGACAATATAGCCACAAGAAAAACCAGGACGCCCATACCACCTATCCAATGGGTGAAGCTTCTCCAAAAAAGGATTGATTTGGGCAAAACCTCAACGTCTGAAAGAATTGATGCTCCCGTAGTCGTGAAACCTGATACAGTTTCAAAGAATGCATGCAGGAATTTCGGAATAGTTCCTGACATTACAAACGGCAATGCTCCAAAAATACTCATTACTATCCAACTTAGCGCGACAATTACAAAACCTTCTTTGGAAAACATTGTTTCTCTTTTCGGTTTTAGAAAATATAAAGTTCCTCCGCATACCAGACATAAAAGTATAGCTTTTATGAACGCATACATCGCAGCCTCTTTATATATAATTGCACAAACTAAAGGAGCGAGTAACAGTACGGCCTCAAAGCACAGTACCACTCCTAAGGTGTGTAAAATACGTCTATAGTCCATAACTTTAACCTTCCAAAATATCGTTGATATCTTTAAGTCCGGCAAAAGCCGTCACAACAATCACGCTATCCCCTATTTTGATTGAATCCTGACCTTTAGGGATGATTATTTTCCCCTTGCGGTTAATACACGCAACCAAATTATTTTTCTTTATTTTAAGCTGATGCAAGGGTTTTCCCACAACTTCAGAATCCTCTTTAATGTGAAACTCAAGAGCTTCAGCTTTACCACCGAGAATATAATGCAATGTTTCTATATTGTTGCTCGTAATAGAATTATTCTTTGCTCTGACAAAACGCAAAACATCCTCTGCAGTAAGCGTTTTAGGATATATAATTGTATCGAGATCAAGTTTTCTTATAATTTCGTCATAATCAACATGGTTAATTTTCGTGATTAGTTTGCCTGTTGTTTTTGTTCTTGCAAAAAGAGAAAGGATTATATTTTCCTCATCTACATTTGTAAGTGCAATTACAGAATCTGCGCTTTCTATCCCTTCTTCAACCAAAAGCTCATTATTGGTTCCGTCGCCATTAATTATAGTTGCCTTTGGAAGTCTGATTGAAAGATCTTCGCATTTTTCCTTGTTTTGTTCAATGATTTTTACATTTATGCCGGCTTGGATAAGCATTTCAGCAAGGTAATAACCTGTCGCTCCGCAACCGATAATAATAGAGTTTTTGACTCTTGAAAATTTAACTCCGATTTTTTTGAAGAATTCATAACTACTGTTATTTGATGACACAATACTTACAAAGTCACCGCATTGGAACTTAAAATTACCGTCCGGTATATATATATCGTTTTCTCTTTCGACGCCACACACCAGAATATCGCAATTGATTTTCGGTCTCATTTCCGAGAGTTTGATTCCACAAAGTGGTGAATTTTCAGAAATTTTAAACTTGAGTATTTCTACTCGACCTTTCGCAAAAGTATCTATCTGGATTGCAGAGGGAAACTTGAGTATTCTTGCTATTTCACGCGCTGCAGAAACATCGGAATTTATAACAAGGGCAAGGCCGATATCGTCCTTAAACAAACCTATAGTCTTTGAATATTCCGGTTTTCTTACTCTTGCGATAGTCTGGCAATTACCCATTTTTTTAGCAAGAAGACATGTAGTGAAATTAATTTCGTCGCTTCCCGTTGATGCAATTAATATATCTGCATCTTTCACGCCAGCTTCTTCTAAAACGTCGGCATTAATACAATCCCCTATAACTCCCATCGCATCAAACTTATTAACGACGTCATTCACAACAGCGCTTTTAAGGTCGATAACTGTTATATCATGCTCTTTTTCCTGACTTAATTTTTCAACTATTTTCTGTCCGGTTTTTCCGCAACCAACTAATATAATATTCATTGATTCACCTTCTTTGTGTTAATTATAGCAAACTGCACCTATATTTTCAAGCGATATATTCAACTTTTAATGTTTTCATAAAAACACACCCTATTAATTCGTAAAATAGGGTGTGTTTTTTTATTCAGTTATTATGATATCAAGAGCTTCTTTAATCTCTGCGCCGGGAATAAGAAGCTCAAAACAGTCTTCTCCTACCCTATCTTCAAGTTTTATACTACGCATCATTACAAGAATATCTGAATCCTCAATCCTTTTACGCATAGCTCTTGCAGTATCAATGTTTTGGGTCATATATACTGAAGTCCACATAAGATTTTTCCTTTCTCAAATGGTCACTAGTGGATATATTACAACATTTCTCGGGAAATTTCAAGTAAATTATTCATTTTCTTTAAATACGGACTCTCCAAACAAAGCAGAAATGCTGTTTTTAAGCTCAATACACGGCTCTACTGTTATGTTTTTTGCAATAAATGTTCCGTAACTACTCTCAATTTGAATAGGATAAATTCCGGGATATCTGGAAACTATATTTTTTAACCCATCAAGTTTTTTGAGATTTTCATCGCTTAAAACAAGAGTTATAGATTCCTTCGTGGATACATATGGTGTCGCCGAATCAAGAATTAGTTTAACTCCTTCATCATCCTTAATATCCAATCTGCCATGAAGCTTTACAATCGCATCTTCTTGAAGTATTGCATCGAATTTAGCAAGTATTTTCGGGAAAACAATCACTTCAATTCCTGCTGTAAAGTCTTCAACAGTAAGAAATGCCATATTAGTGTTTGAGCGTGTTAATTTATCTTTTCGTCCGGCGATGATTCCCACAATAAAAACATCTTTTCCATCGTGATAAGCTGTTTCGAATTCGGAATATTCATCATTATTTTCCGAATCTGATTTCAGGAATTCTGCTATTTGAGGAAAGTTCATCTTCGCAAGATCTTCTCTGTATTCGTCGAGAGGATGGCCTGAAAAATATATTCCTGCAACATCTTTCTCCATATTAAGAAGTTCTCGTTTTGAAAATTCTTTTACATTGGTTGGGAACACATCATTTTGCTCGGTTTCCTCTGCAAAGAAGCTAAACTGCCCTGCTATATTATTTTTTCCCGCACGAACCTCTGATTCGATAACATCTTCAAAAATTGCTAATTTTTGAGCTCTGTTCCCCTCAATAGAATCAAACGCACCGCTCTTAATAAGACATTCGACGCTTCGTTTGTTAAGTTCTCCAACCATACGGGAAGCAAAGTCTCGCAAGCTCTTGAACTCCCCATTTTTTTCGCGCTCATTCACGCACTTACGGACAAAATTTTCGCCCACATTCTTTATGGTTGTCAACCCGAAGCGGATATCATTTCCCTCAACGGAAAATTCTGCCATGCTTTTATTAATGTCCGGAGGAAGTATTTTTATACCCTTCTGCACACAATTATTGATGTAGGATGAAACTTTATTAGCATCGTCCATAACACTTGAAATAAGCGCTGCCATAAACTGTGCTGGATACAGGCATTTAAGATATGCTGTCTGGTATGTTACGTATGAATATGCTGCCGCATGACTTTTGTTAAAAGCGTACTGTGCAAAAGCATCCATATCATCGAAAATACTTTCCGCAGTTTTTTCGTCGATACCATTTCTGATGCATCCCATATAACGGATACTTCCGTCTTCGTTATCTTCGCCGTATATGAAGCTTTGACGAGCTCTTTGCATTTCAGCCACTTTCTTCTTACTCATAGCACGGCGAACTTCATCCGCTCGTCCCATAGAAAATCCCGCAAGTTTCTGCACGATTTGCATAACCTGTTCCTGATAAACAATACATCCATATGTCATTTCAAGAATACTCTTCAACAAAGGATGCTTATATTTTATGTTTCCGGGATTCATTTTATTTTTAATATATTCCGGAATGAAATCCATTGGTCCGGGTCTGTAAAGAGCAATACCGGCAATTATATCTTCCATGTTTTTTGGAACAAGACGCTTCATAAACGAACGCATTCCTCCACTTTCAAGCTGGAAAACGCCATCGGTATCCCCTTCCGATATCATTTCATAAACTTCAGGGACATTATAATCTATATTCTTTATATCGATATCTATTCCCATTGTTTTTGCGATATTTACCGTATCTTCAATTACGGTAAGATTGCGAAGTCCCAAAAAGTCCATTTTTAAAAGACCTAATTCTTCAACAGTGTCTTTTGTGAACTGTGTTGAAACAATATCGTCACTTCGCTGTACAGGTACAAAGCTTGACACTTTATCTCCTGCTATAACTACGCCTGCTGCATGAGTTCCAATATTTCTTGGAAGGCCTTCTACCGCACGAGCAGTATCTACCAGCTTTTTAACGTCGGCAGAAGCGTTATACGCCTCTTTGAGTTTGGGATTCTCCAGTGCAAGGTCTAATGTCATTCCCAGATCCATTGGCACCATTTTAGCCACGGCATCAACGTCTCCATAAGGCATACCTAAAACTCTACCACAGTCACGTATTGACCCTCTGGCTTTCATAGTACCGAAAGTACCAATCTGGCTTACATTCTCTGCGCCATATTTTTCTATTACGTAATTGATAACTTCCCCTCTTCTTTTAGGGCAAAAATCAATATCTATATCGGGCATGCTAACTCTTTCGGGGTTTAGGAATCTCTCAAAAATAAGATTATAATGAAGTGGTTCGATGTCGGTAATTCTGAGAGTATATGAAACAAGGCTTCCTGCGGCACTTCCTCGTCCCGGACCTACTGAAATCCCGTTATTTTTAGCATAGTTAATGAAATCCCACACTATAAGGAAATAGTCTACGAATCCCATATTTTTGATAACATCAAGTTCGTAATTAAGTCTTTCAATATGTTCAGATGTAGGATTCTCATAGCGTTCCTTAAGTCCTTTTTCACACAAAAACTTAAGGTATTCAAATGGCTCCTTGTTATCGGGAACCGCGTATTTAGGAAGATGCCTTTTACCGAATTCAAACTCAAAATTGCATCTTTCCGCAATTTTATTTGTGTTTTCAATCGCTTCAGGAGCATATTTGAAAAGATCTCTCATTTCATCTTCGCTTTTTAAATAAAATTCCTCTGTTTCAAAGCGCATACGGTTTTCTTCGTCAAGAGTTTTTCCCGTCTGTATACACATAAGAACATCCTGGTTCTTTGCATCTTCGGTTTTAATATAATGAACGTCATTAGTAGCAACAAGCGGAGTGTTGGTGTCTTTAGCGAGTTTTACAAGAAGAGGATTTACCTTTTTTTGTTCCTCTATACCATGGTCTTGTATTTCGATATAAAATTCCTCAAAGAGTTCTTTATATTCGTTTACAATCTGTTTTGCTCTATCTTCGTTTCCTGAAAGAAGTGCTTTGGGTATTTCTCCGGCAAGGCAAGCAGAAAGAGCGATCAGTCCTCCGCTATACTTCTTAAGAGTTTCCATATCTACACGCGGACGGTAATAGAATCCGTCCACAAATCCTGTTGAAACTATTTGTATGAGGTTATTGTATCCTTGCTCATTCACGCACAAAAGAATCAGGTGATTGGTTTCATTCTCGCCTCTGCCACCTGTTTTATCAAGTCTGTTTTTAGTAGTGTAGACCTCGCATCCGATAATGGGCTTTATCCCTTCGGCTTTACAAGCCTTGTAAAAGTCAACTACACCATACATTACGCCGTGGTCAGTTAAGGCAACAGCAGTTTGCCCCAATTCTTTTGCTCTTTTAGGTATTTCCTTTATTCTGCACATACCATCAAGCAAACTATATTCACTATGTACATGTAAATGTGTGTACATTTATTTATCCTCCGCTAATTCCATAAGCTTTTTAATGCGTCTGTTTACGCTGCTTTTTGTCATTTGTGGTGACATTTTTTCGCCTATCGCAGCAATAGATAAATCAAAATTATCCAATCGGAGCTGTGCGATTTGTTTTGTTTTCTCATCCAGTTCTTCCCAGATGGGAGTTTCTTTTAATTTTAATATCGCTTTATATTGATTTGCAGCAGCGGAAATTGTCTTATCAACGTTTGCTGCAATACAATTCTGCGCACGGTTTTCTTTATTACTGATATCTTTTTCAATCTGAGTCACCATAAAATCCAACATGGATTTATGCGCCCCCACAATATTAAGGAAGTCATTAACAGATGTTTTATCCTTCAGATAAGTGATATAATTTTTATTTCTTTTTACAGTGTTTGCTTTTATTCCAAACGTTTCAAGAATATCAGCTGCTAAATAAGACATGTTTTCATTAAACGTAACAAGTTCGCATGAGTAACCTTTCTGAGGATCCGATATTGTTCCACTCATAATAAAAGCTCCGCGAAGAAAAGCTCTCTTTGCTTCATCACTCTCGCAAATGTCTTCATCAAAAGCAATCTCGCCGTCTTCATAAAAGTAAACCCCCGCTTTTTCAGCTGTTTCGGCGGGAAAACTTATACAATAATTCTTTCTGCCTTTTAAAATATCTATCGTTCTGTCTTCCTCAATGGCTTTGCGTAAAATAAGCTGTATTCGTGCAGCAATATTAGGATTTTCCGTACGTAGAGAAATAGTATTGTTTGCTACATTCTCCCCGAAAAGCATCATAGCTGCAAGTTCCGAAACAGCCTCGTGTTGCTTGAACTTTACTTCACATAATTCATCTTTTACTTCGTGAGAAAAAGTTTTTCCTGCCATTTTTTTCATTCCTTATAGTGTAAGAGGTTAATCCCAATATTTCACCTCGGGTTCTAACATAACGCCATGGAGGTCATATACTGTTTTTTGAACAAGTTCTATCAAGTCACAGATATCTTTAGCTGTAGCTTTATCCTTGTTGATTATAAAACCTGCATGTTTTTCGCTTACCTGAGCTCCCCCTACAGATTTTCCTTTAAGCTTTGATTCTTCAATTAACGTCCCTGCAAAAAATCCCTGAGGGCGTTTAAAAGTACTTCCTGCACTTGGATATTCAAGTGGTTGTTTTTCTCTTCTGCGACTAGCCAGATCATTCATCTTTTCAATAATTTCCTGCTTATTTCCCAAAGAGAGTTTCAACGTTGCCCCGGTAATTACACAACCACTATCCATGAGTGCGCTCTCGCGGTATCCAAACTCCATTTCCTCGCCTGAAACCACGTATTCTTTACCACTTGGATCAAGGAAGCTTACTGCTTCAACAACATCTTTCATTTCGCCGCCATACGCACCTGCGTTCATTATGAGCGCGCCACCAAGGGTTCCCGGAATTCCTGCTGCAAACTCAAACCCCGTAAGAGATTCTTCTGCAGCTCTTTTCGCAATTGCTGAAAGATGTTCGCCGGCTTTCGCTGTAATACAGTTGTCAAAAACTTCTATGCCTCCGAAATTTTTATCAATATAGATAACGGGTTTCTTTACACCATTATCACTTACAAGCAGATTGCTTCCATTTCCGAGAATATAGTATTCTATACCATTTTCAAAAAAGAATTCCAAAACACTCTTCAGCTCTGCTATACTTTCAGGCGAGATCAGTATTTGAGCGCATCCACCTGTCTTAAATGTGGTATAAGAAGACATGGGAACATTTGTATTTATTCTGCTTTCGTCAATAATTTGTTTAAGTTTTTCAAGCATAATATTTCCTTTCTGCTTACAAGATGTTGTTATTTTCCATCTGTCGTGTCAAGCGTTCGCTGAGTTCTTCCGCAGCGTTATACCCCATCTTTTGCTGTCTGTGGTTCATTGCTGCTATTTCTATGATAACAGCAAGGTTTCTACCGGGTTTTACGGGGATAGTAAGTGATGGGATATCTATTCCCAGAATATTAGTTACTTCTTTATCAAGCCCGAGTCTTTCGTAATTTTTTCCTTGTTGCCAAACTTCCATATTTATTACAAGATTTATACTTTCTGTATCTTTGACGGCACCCATACCGAAGATCTTCTTAACATCCACGATACCTATGCCACGGAGTTCTATGAAGTGACGGATTATTTCAGGCGAGCTTCCTACAAGCGTTTTTGCTGAAACTTTGCGGATGTCTACGGCATCATCTGCAACAAGTCTATGTCCACGTTTTATAAGCTCTACAGCAGTTTCGCTCTTACCTACTCCACTCTCACCAAGGAGCAATATTCCTTCACCATATACTTCAACAAGAACGCCATGTCTTGTAACTAAAGGTGCTAATGACAGGTTGAGCGATGCAATGAGAGCCGCCATAAACGAGGATGTTCCCTCTTCAGTTCTCAAAAGAGGCACGTTGTATTTAATCGCAGCAGCTTTTAATTCTTCTGGAACATCCAACCCACGTGTAACTATCGCCGCGGGTATCCCTTTCGACATAAGATTTTCATATGCTATTTTCTGTTCTTCGGAAGATTTCTGCATCATATAAGAATGCTCAACCTTGCCAAGAATTTGGATTCTGTCACTATCAAAGTAATCAAAAAAACCTTGGCTAAGCTGTATTCCCGGTCTGTGAACGTCGCAGGATTTAACTGCTATTTCATTTATGTTTTCAGGCGCAAAAATTATTTCGAGATGAAACTCGTCAATGAATTTTGTGAGATTTACTTTTGCGGAATTACTCATGTTTTTCACCCTTCGTTATTTTTAAGTTTTTCGCTTTGGAAGTGAGTAATTAAAGAATCAATAATTTCGTCAAGTTCACCATTCATTATTGCCTCTATTTTGTAAAGTGTAAGGTTTATTCTGTGATCACTTACTCTTCCTTGGGGAAAATTGTAAGTACGTATTCTTTCACTTCTGTCTCCGCTTCCTACCTGGCTTTTTCTTTCTTTACTGATTGCATCGTTTCTCTGCGCTTCCATAAATTCAAAAAGTCGGCTTCGCAAAACTTTAAGAGCCTTATCCTTGTTTTTATGTTGGCTTTTTTCATCCTGACACGAAACAACCAGTCCTGTTGGAAGATGTGTTACTCGCACAGCTGAATCTGTAGTGTTGACACATTGCCCGCCGGGGCCACCTGCACGAAATACATCTATTCGTAAATCATTCGGGTTTATTTCAAGTTCTACTTCCTCTACTTCAGGAAGCACAGCAACTGTCGCGGCACTCGTGTGTATTCTTCCACCTGATTCCGTTTCCGGAACTCGCTGCACCCTGTGAACACCACTTTCAAACTTCAGTCTACTATAAGCTCTTGCTCCTTCAACTGTAAAGGTTATTTCCTTGTAACCCCCGAGTTCCGTCGGATTAGAATTCATAATATCTATTTTCCAATTTCTGTTCTCGGCATACATACTATACATCCTGAACAACGATCCCGCAAACAGTGCAGCTTCATCGCCACCTGTTCCTCCGCGTATTTCAACGATTACATTCTTTTCATCGTTGGGATCTTTCGGAAGAAGTAATATTTTAAGTTCTTCTTCAATTTTTTCAATTTTTTCTTTATTTTCTTCTATTTCGGAAAGAAGCATTTCCTCAAACTCTTTATCATTGCTTTCCTGAAGCATTTCCTTGGCATCTGAAATTGCGGTGTTTGCAATTTTATACTCTCTGTACTTCTCAACAATAGGTGTAATATCCGAGTTTTCTTTGCAAAGCTTACGCCAACGATTCTGATCAGCAATAACTTCCGGATCGCTGATTTTTTGAGAAAGTTCTTCGTATCTTTCTTCTATAAACGCTAATTTATTAAACATAAGTTAATCAATTCTTTCTCTCTAAAAGATATAAGGCTAGTTCTTCAAGGAAGACCTTTTTATCACCAAGAAATTCAAGTGAATCAATCGCTTTCCTTGTTTCTTCTTTAAGTATTTCTTTCGCCCCGTCCATCCCATAAAGTGTTACATAAGTAGTTTTCTCATTTTTCTCATCACTCAATATAGGTTTTCCGAAGGTTTCGACATCCCCCTCTATATCAAGAATGTCATCTCTTATTTGAAAAGCTAATCCAAGTGAAAGCGCATATTCATCAAATGTCGAGGGAGATTTTCCTGCGCAAATCGCACCAAGAGCCGCCGACGCACGAATAAGTGCTCCTGTCTTTTTTCCATGAAGTAAAGACAACTCTTCAGCAGTGATTTGTTTTCCTTCTGCTTCCATGTCCAGTATCTGGCCACCAATCATGCCGTTAGCGCCGGATGCATTATAGATGATTTTTAGCGCCTCAATCTGCATTTTTGAATCAGCAATATCGGATTCAAGCACTGACTCGCAGGCAAAATTAAGCAGCGCGTCGCCTGCCAAAACGGCTGTTGCTTCTCCAAAAACAACGTGATTCGTCGGCTTTCCACGTCTTAAATCATCATCATCCATACATGGTAAGTCATCATGTATGAGAGAATATGTATGAATCATTTCTATCGCCGCGGCGTATGTAATCGCTTTCTCCATATCGCCGTTCAACGCCTCTGTACATGCGAGTGTTATCACAGGCCTGATTCTCTTTCCGCCGGCATAAAGGCTATATCTCATCGCGTCATACACTTGTCCTTCTTTTGAATCAAGAAGGGTGTGCAACTTTTCATCTATTCTTTTAATATATTCTTCAAGTTTTTTATTAAACATTACATATTCTCCGTGTCAAATTCAACTTCTGTATCACTTTGTGCAATGAGTTTTGTAACTTTCAACTGAGCCTCTGAAAGGAGCTTCTGACAGGTTTTAGAAAGACCTACGCCTTTTTCAAAGAGCTCCATAGCTTCATCAAGAGACACTTCTCCACTTTCAAGCTTTTTCACAGTTTCTTCGAGTTCTTTCATAGCTTCTTCAAATTTCATCAAAATCTCTCCTTTCGGTAACTAGGCAATCTGCCTCGCCATCTTTTAATCTTAAAGTAATATTGTCACCCTTATTAATTTCGGATATTCTCTTGACTGTTTTTCCATTTTTGGTAGTACTTGTATAACCGCGCTCAAAAACAGCCAGAGGGCTCAATGCCGAAAGTTTACCGCAAAGAGCTCCGAAAAGTTTTTCAGATACTTCTTTTTTATTTTTAAACGACATGACACACCTATCAAAAAGAGCATCAATATTTTGCTCCTTATCCAAAAGAAACTTATCGAATTGAGAAATCGCAGTTCTCTTTGTAAGAAGTTCAAGTTGTCGTGCCTGAGTATCTACTCGATTTTTCAAAAGAACAGACATTCTTGTCCTTGAAGTTTCAATCGTTCTTTTTAATTCTACAACATCCGGAACCGCAAGTTCAGCTGCAGCTGATGGAGTTGGAGCTCTCAAATCTGAAACGAAATCGCAAATTGTAAAATCTACTTCATGTCCTACGGCGGATATTACAGGTACTTCTGATTCGGCAACTGCACGGGCCGTTACTTCTTCATTAAACGCCCATAAATCCTCAATAGAGCCTCCGCCGCGGCCGGTTATTATAACATCAACTTTTTTCTTTGTATTGAAATACTCTATACCTTCGCAAATGCTTTGAGCAGCTTCGTTACCTTGTACCAAGCAGGGATAAATAACAACCTTTACCATAGGGCATCTTCTACGCAATACGTTTATCATATCTCGGATTGCCGCACCGGTAGGGCTGGTTACAATGCCTATTGTTTCAGGAAATTTAGGAATGGGTTTCTTCCTCTTTTCGTCAAAAAGGCCTTCATCGGAAAGTTTTTTCTTGAGGGCCTCGAATTTTGCATAGAGATCACCCATACCCTCGGCTTCCATTTCTTCTATATACATCTGGTACTGTCCGCCGGATTCATAAACTCCTATTTTACCACGCGCAAGCACCTTTGTACCGTCGGTTGGCTTAAACCTGAGTGTTCCTGCTGCCCCTCTGAACATAACAGCCTTAAGCACAGAACCTTCATCCTTGAGGGTGAGGTAAATATGGCCTGAGGAATGGATTTTAAGGTTACTTATCTCACCTTTTATCCAGATATTCTGCAGGACAGGTACTTTCTCAATAACAGCCTTTATATAATTATTTATCTGTGTTACTGTAGCTATTCTTCTGCCATCCGTCATATATCATCTGTTCCTTTCGGAAATTCAAGCTTCTTTTTCGGATATAACTGTTCCCAAGACGCCATTTACAAAAGAAGCGCTTTCTTTACCACCGTATGTTTTTGCAAGTTTGATGGCTTCATTAACAGAAACTTTTTCGGGGATATCGTCCATAAAGTATATTTCAAAAACCGCAAGTTTCAAAAGAGCTAAATTAACTTTTGATATACGCGAAATTGTCCAATCTTTAAGAGTGGGATTTATGATTTCAATAAGAAAATCAGACTTTTCCTCCACCCCTTTTACAATCTCTTCTATATATTTTCTGTTTGCCGCAGAAACAAACTCCTGCGCCCACATTTCATTCTTTTTTTCAACAGTTTCATAAAGGTAAGAAATTGCACTTTCTGAATTGATTTTTGTTATTTCCATTTCAAAAATCAATTTAAAAGCATCTTCTCTTGCAAATAATCTGCTCATTTGTAAATCTCCTTTAGTTTATTTAAAAATGTCCACGATGTCTCCTGCCGTTACAAAGACAGCAAGGGTCATCAGCAGAACAAAACCAATCATACTCGCATATCCAACGATTTCACTTTTAACTTTCTTTCGGGTAATAAGTTCGTAAATCGCAAATATTATGCTCCCTCCATCAAGAGCAGGAAAAGGAAGTAGGTTAAATACACCCAAGTTAACTGTAATCATTGCAAAAAGCAACAACACCGAAAGTAGCGTGTGATTATTATCTGCCGTAGCAACTGAATCAACAACCGTAACTATTTCGACAGGTCCAGAAAGAGCATTAATCCCCATTTTTCCTCCGATGAGGTCCCCTACTGCAAAAATTACTGCTTTAGTTATATGAATAGTATCATAAATTGCGAACTCCGAACTTTTTAAAAGTGATGCTTTTTCTTGCTTGAATATCACTCCGAGTTTATATCCTTCGTTCGTTTTTATCGGATAAAAATCTTTAACTGTAGTTTTTTCTCCATTTCTCTCAAAAGTAATGGAGATTGGCTCTTTTCCATCATAACGACTCATAAAAAGAAGCACGTCATCATTGGTCCTTACTCGAGTGTTGTTAAGTTTCAACACTTCATCTCCGCTTTTAAGATAAGTTTGTCTGTCTGAAAGTTCTGTTGGAATACTGTCTATCTTACTCGGAACAACACCTACGCTCAAATTTATAATTGTAAAAATCAAAAATCCAAGTAAAATATTCATAAGTGCGCCGGAAACAAGAACAATTATTCTTTTTAGTGGATGAAGATTTGAAAAAGAGCGCGGATTATCATTTTCCTCCAGCTCGTTTTCTCCTTCAAGTTTCACGTATCCGCCTATAGGAAAAAGTCTTATAGAGTATTTAGTCTCCCCTTTTTGAAAAGAAACAATTTTAGGACCCATACCTATCGCAAACTCGTGCACCAGCACTCCAAACTTTTTAGCAGTTATAAAATGCCCAAGTTCGTGTAAAACCACCATTATTCCAAATCCAATTATGGTAATCAGAATTGCCAATTAACAACATTCCTTTACAATTTTTCTGGCAAAGCAATCAGCATTGATAATGTCTTCAAGAGAAGCATTCTCAATTTTCGGAGCTTTTTGCATTGCAACTTCAATAAATTCAGTTATTTGATTAAACTTGCACTCTCTGTTCAAAAACCTTTCGACAGCAGCTTCGTTAGCACCGTTATATACTGCACACATTACGCCACCTTCTCTTGCTGCTTTTTTTGCAAGCTCAACAGCCGGAAAAGTTTTGTTATCAATGGGATAGAATGAAAGTTTTGAAACACTTACCAAATCAAGCGCCTTTGTGACAGGAACCGTTCTTTCGGGATACGAAAGAGCGTAACTTATCGGAAGCTTCATATCCGGTACTCCCAATTGAGCGATAACGCTTCCATCACAGAATTCTACCATTGAATGAATTATACTTTCTCGATGAACTATTGGTTCTACATTGTCGACACTTATGTCAAAAAGGTGCATTGCTTCTATTATTTCAAGCCCCTTGTTAACAAGAGTAGCGCTGTCAATGGTTATCTTTCCACCCATATTCCAATTGGGGTGTTTGAGAGCCATCTCAGGAGTTACAGTAGAGAGAAATTCGCTATCCTTACCGAAGAAAGGTCCTCCGGATGCTGTGATTATAATCTTTTTGAGGAATTTTTTCTGATTTGATATAGATTGAAATATTGCGCTGTGTTCACTGTCTACAGGAATAATTTCAACATTGTTATCCTTTGCAGATTTTCTCACAATTTCGCCTGCTGTTACAAGTGTTTCTTTGTTAGCAAGCGCGATTCTTTTTCCTGCAGAAATTGCAGCAAGAGTAGGTTTGAGTCCGGCAATACCTACAATTGCAGTTACAACTGCTTCAGCATCACTTTCTGCTGCACATTCGCACACGCCTTCAAGACCTGAAAGCACTTGTGTAGAAGTGTCTGCAACTCGTATCTTAAGATCTTTTGCAGCATTTTCATCCGTCATACTTACCTTTTTTGGTTTGTATTTACGGATTTGTTCCTCAAGAAGCGAAACATTTGAATGAGCGCTAAGTGTTTCTACTTCATATTCTTTTGTAATGTCAACAACATCCAGGGTTTGCGTGCCGATAGATCCTGTTGATCCGAGTACAGAAATTTTTTTCATATTGATACCTTCTTTGTATTAGAAAAATATCGGGTAAAACTTAAGTATATAATAAACTGCCGGAGCTACAAAAACCAAACTGTCAAAGCGATCCATAACACCGCCGTGTCCGGGCATAATATTTCCAAAATCTTTTACGTTGTGTTCACGCTTTATAATAGATGCACAAAGGTCGCCGAACTGCGATACAATTCCTGCAACTATTCCGACTGCGATAGCGGAATAAATGTTAACAGATACACTCATTATATTTGCCGCTACATAAGCGTATGCCACAATAATAAGCATTACTCCGATTATTCCCCCGATTGATCCTTCAATCGTCTTTTTGGGGCTTATTTTAGGAGCTAACTTGTGTTTTCCGAAAAAATAACCCGAAAAATAAGCACATGTATCAGTAATCCAGCTACCTATAAGAATTACGAGTACATCAAGGTTTTCGTTCCCAAGACGTCGCACTAAAGAAACGTGCATAAAGGAAAGTGAAAACACAGCTGATACCGCTATGTAAAGTGCAGTGTCAGTAAAAGTATATCTTCCGTCGCTAAACAGCATCATAAGCATAAATATCGCTGCGAAGAGGAAAACAACTGAATAAAAATATTCCATCGGTGCTTCGCTTGAAATATATGAAGACGCCATAAGTCCCACCGGAAGCAAAACTGCAACAGCCGTCATTTTCTTATTTTTACTGAGTCCGATGGCATTTAAAACTTCATAAATCGCCATAGCGGAAATAAGCGTTACAACAATATCAAAAACACATTGATTTCCCAGTAACACAAGAACAAGAACTATTATTCCAAAAAAAGCACTGATTACTCTTTGTTTCATAACAAAAACACCCTTTCAGGAAAAGTGTTACACTCCTCCAAATCTTCTGTTTCTTTTTTGATAGTCGGATATCGCCTGAAGCAAGTCATCTTTTTTGAAATCAGGCCACAAACAATCCGAGAACCAAAGCTCGCTATATGCACCTTGCCACATAAGAAAGTTACTCAACCTGAATTCCCCGCTCGGTCTTATGATGAGATCCGGATCGGGTTGTCCCTTTGTATAAAGGTTATCAGATATAGTTTTCTCAGTAATTTCAGAAGGGTCAAGTTCTCCATTTTTTACATACTCTGCAATTTTTTTGACTGCAGAGGTGAGCTCAGCTCGACTTCCGTAATTTAGTGCAACATTAAGTAAAAGACCACCGTTATCACGAGTGGCCTTTTCCATGTGTGCAAGTTTCTTTTGAAACTTGTCGGAAAAGGCAGTTGAATCTCCAATGAAGCGTATCTTCACATCACGTCCTGCAATTCGTTCAAGACCGTGATCAAGATAATCTTCAAGAAGTTTCATTAAAGCATTTACCTCGTCTTCCGGCCTGCTCCAGTTTTCAGTAGAAAACGCATACACCGTAATGACTTTAATGCCGATATCTCCCGCATCCTCAACAATTCTTTCAAAAGTTTTTGCGCCTGCAGCATGACCGCCCGAACGAGGAAGGCCGCGTTTTTTTGCCCATCGGCCGTTTCCGTCCATAATTATACCGATATGCTGCGGTAAATTTTCAAAGTCCACTTTATGCTCTTCTTTTTTTAAAAAGTTTTTAAATTTAAGCATAATTATATTTCCATTATTTCCTTATTCTTCTTATCTGCAATCTTGTCGATTTCCTTTATTTGAGCATCTGTAACGTCCTGAATATCTTTTTCAATACCCTTGAGATCGTCTTCAGTAATTTCACTCTTTTTCTTCATAGCTTTGTACTTTTCAATCTCATCTCTTCTGATTCCGCGGATTACAACTTTACAATCTTCTGCTTTCTTTGCAACAGTTTTTGTAAGTTCCTTACGACGATCTTCAGTAAGCTGAGGGAATGAAAGACGAATCATCTTACCATCATTCTGGGGATTTATTCCAAGTTCAGAAGCAAGTATTGCCTTTTCGATTTCTTTAATAAGAGTAGCATCCCAAGGCTGAATTGTAATAGTTCTTGCATCAGGAGAAGCAACTGCTGCAACCTGAGGAATTGGAGTCATTGTACCATAATAGTCAACACTGATTTTGTTAAGTACTGTTGTGCTAGCTCTACCTGCGCGGATAGAACCAAGGTCCTCCACGAAAAAGTTAATGGCTTTTTCCATTTTTGCTGAAAGTTCAGGATAATCGTTTTTCATTATTTTTTCCTCCAAATATTATAAAATTTTAATAAAAATCACGCGTAAACAAGTGTGCCAAGTTCTTCACCCTTGAGAACCCTCTTGATATTGTCGGGTTCAGAAAGTCCAAACACACGAATGGGCATCTTGTTATCCATGCAAAGCGATGTTGCGGTTGTATCCATAACACCAAGCCCTTTATTAAGAACATCGATATAAGAAATTGAATCAAATTTCACTGCATTGGGATTAATAGCAGGATCGCTATCGTATACTCCGTCAACCTTTTTAGCGAGAAGTATTGCGTCTGCATCAATTTCGGCAGCTCTAAGTGCAGCAGTTGTATCTGTTGAGAAGAAGGGGTTACCTGTACCGCAACCGAAAATTACCACTCTTCCCTTTTCGAGATGACGTACCGCTCTGCCTCTTATGTATGTTTCGGCAATCTGCTTCATTTCAATTGCTGTCTGCACGCGAGTAGGAATTCCGTTACGTTCAAACGCATCACAAAGCGCAAGAGAGTTTATTACAGTTGCAAGCATACCCATATGGTCAGCACGGGTGCGTTCCATACTCTCGCCTGTTCTGCCGCGCCAGAAATTACCGCCACCTACAACGACAGCTATTTCAACTCCCATTTCCACGCATTCTTTTATAGTTTTTGCTATACCGTCAAGGGTCTTTTCGTCAAGACCAAAGCCCTTATCTCCAGCGAGTGCTTCTCCGCTCATTTTAATAAGGACTCTTTTATATTTTTTCTGCATAAAACCACAGCCTTTCTCTTTTGTATACTATATACAGTTATTTTAACATATTATATTGCGTTTTGTAAATATGTATAATATAATATATTTAAATATTTTTTAGGAAAGGTGTTAAAAATGAGCGAATTTCCTCGAATTTGGCAAAATCTTGTAAATTCAGAAACAGGTCTTCCGGTGGTTGTAAGGACCGTACAGAAAATTATGGATGCAAGACATCATCCTGATCATATAAGCGTGCATGAAGAATTTGAACTTGTTTATCTGCAGGAAATCGATCGAGGCACATTTTATATTGATGATACGACAATAAACGTAAGAACCGACGACCTCATTCTTATTAAGCCTAATATTCCGCATTATCTTAAAGTTGAAAGCACGCGTCCTTGTAGATTTATTGTTCTTAAATTTACATTTGCAAAGAGCGATGAGCCGAATATTTCAAACATCAGTACTAATGATTTTCTTTCTTTCATTTCAGAAAACAACGATTTCGGTGGCTTTTTCAAGCTTTCAAGCAATCATTGCGCCAACATTTCAACCATTATGCAGCAAATCATGCACGAAGATAAATCACCAGACGGAGAAAGTGAATTTCTCAGAAGTCTTCTTACTATGGAACTTTTCGTCTGGTTAAGTCGAAGCCTCAGAGAACAATGGGAAACAAATCTTTCTACCAAAGGGCATAAGCTTCAAGAAATCCTGGAATCAGCGAAAGGCTATATCATCAACAATTTCAATAATGATATCTCTCTTTCTGATATTGCAGGATATGTTTATCTTTCCACAAGCCATTTCGCAAGAGCGTTCAAAAAGCAATATAAAATAAGCCCTATTCAATTCCTTTTGGGCGTAAGGATTGAGAAAGCTAAAACACTTTTGGAGGAAACAAATCTTAAAGTCGGAGATATTGCATCCTCAGTAGGTTTCAGCGCACAACAGCGTTTTAACGACATATTTAAAAAACACCTCGGAGTTTCTCCGAGCGAGTACAGACAAAAGTATAAAGAAAATCTACTTAACAGAGAATAATTTCCCCTTACATCACAATAATAGTAGCAGGAGGCGACTTATTGTGATGTATTTTTGGGCCTTTGTTATAGGCGGATTAATTTGTGTTATTGGTCAGATTTTTATAGACAAAACATCACTTACACCTGCCAAGCTTTTGACAGGTTATGTGTGTAGCGGGGTTTTTCTTTCTTTGATTGGGATTTATGAAAAACTTGAGAAATTCGCAGGAGCCGGTGCAACTGTTCCTTTGACAGGTTTTGGCCACGCACTATTTCAAGGAGTAAAAAAATCCGTAGAGAAAGATGGTTTTGTCGGAATTTTTACAGGTGGGCTCACCGCTACTTCCGGAGGAATTGCTGCAGCTACATTTTTTGCGGTGATGTTCGCACTTTTTTCCAAGCCAAAAGCAAAATAATTGTAGACAAATCCTCACGCAAGGTTTATAATGATACTAATTACAAAAGAAAATAAGGAAGGTGCAAACAAATGGAAAACTTTACAGTTATGAATCATCCGTTAATTTCACACAAACTCGCCATTCTTCGTCACGAAAACACTAACGGAAAGGAATTCCGCGAGCTTGTGAGTGAAATCGCTATGCTCATCTGTTATGAAGCAACTCGCGACATGAAGACAACTCCCGTAGATGTTCCCACTCCGCTTAAAGTAGCAAAATGCGAAATGATTACGACAGAAAAGCCTGTTCTGGTACCCATTCTCCGTGCCGGTCTTGGTATGGTTGACGGTATGCTTACTATTTTACCTTCGGCTAAAATCGGTCATATCGGTATGTGCCGTAACCACGACACTTTGGAGCCTGAACAGTACTATTGCAATCTTCCTGCTGATATATCAGAAAGAACAGTATTTGTTCTTGACCCGATGCTCGCAACAGGCGGTTCGCTTGCAGCAGCTATCACCATTCTTAAGGAAAAAGGCGCTAAAACCATCAAAGTGCTCAGCATTGTTGGTGCTCAGGAAGGCGTTGATAAGGTTTTAAACACACATCCTGATGTTCACGTTTACCTTGGATCACTCGATGATGGCCTTAACGAAAAAGGTTATATTCTTCCCGGTCTTGGAGATGCAGGCGACAGACTTTTCGGAACTGAATAAAGCAAAACTGTATATATAAACAAAAAAGGCATCCTGTTAGGATGCCTTTTTTCTGGTGCTCGAGACCGGGATCGAACCGGTACGTCTTTGAGGGACACGGGATTTTAAGTCCCGGGCGTCTGCCAGTTCCGCCACTCGAGCAACAGTGATATTATAAACTAAAACAATCTTATTGTCAATGCTTTTTATAGCAAAAATTACGGGGCAACAAATTTTCCCGAGGCAAAGTTTTCCACCAAATCCTCACTTTCAATCAAGCTTGGAACTACAAAATTAAATATAGAGGGGCAAATTTCAAATTCCGTCTTACCGGCATCAATTATTTCACCATCAATACAAAGGCGCATACTTCCATTTAATGGAGTTATTTTAATTTTGGAACACTTGGCGCATTGTATAATCCTATCTATGCCTTTAATTTTCATATGTGTTCCCTTCATGTAAAACGGAAGCAAATATAAAAACTTGTACCGCGGTATATTTTTAATGATATTGATATTAATAGCACCGTCGCAAATAGATGCAAGGGGATTGCTCATAACTCCTCCACCGCAATAACTTCCGTTAGCAATAGAAGTAAGAAGGAGTTTACCGTTATAGCTCTCCTCCCCGTCTATTTCAATTTTTAAATTTGCTCCTTTTTTTGTTACCAACATCGCAAAAATAGAAACAAAATACGCCATGGAACCCGGTATGAAAGGATTCTTTTTCACTTTTGCAGTCATATCCGCTACATTGCAATCAAAACCGATATTAAACATATTGGCACAATACCCTTTAATTTCTCCATCAGGAGTTTGTGTCGTATAACGAATTGCGTCACACCGCACAGTTTTACCGTGAATTTGTTTTAAAAGATTGTCAAATGATTTTTCATTTTTGAAATTACGGCAAAAATCGTTTCCGGTACCGATAGGAATCACACCTATTTCCGCTTCATCGAACCCGGCAGCGCCGTTGAGCACTTCATTTAAAGTTCCGTCTCCTCCGCACGCTATAAAACGAGTTGCAGAATGTTTTTCACAATAATCTCTGACAAAACGTGTCGCATCTCCGACAAATTTTGTTATGTATATCTCTTTTTCTTCATTCGATATTTCTTCTATTTTTTTTATTAAATTATTTATACTCTTTCCTTTACCTGCACATGGATTTACAACAAAAACGGTTTTCATAAAATCCCCCTTGTTTTCATTCGTCTCCTTTTATACTGAGCAATACTACCGCAGTTAAAACCAGCACAATTCCTATCGAAGTAAAAATCCCTAATTTTTCACCTAGGAATATAATACTGAATAAAGTTGCCGCTACTGGCTCAACAATTCCCAGGGCGGACGCTGTTCCTACAGGCAGATGCCTAAGAGAAAGCGTGTACAGGAAGTATGGAAATACACAAGTACACAGTCCGCACAAAACCATATAAAATATTATTGAAGGATTTTTTGCTGCTACAATTACAATTCCTGCAGGCTTTGAAAAAACAAGTGCCGCAAGTGCCATAAAAATAAAGCTATACATGCTTGCCGACAACGGATTTGATTTATTACGCATCGCTATTTTTGTTATTATGTTATAAGCGCTATATGCAAAACCTGCACCAAATCCGAAAACTATTCCTTCAACACTATATTTAAAGCCACCTATTATTCCTGATACAAGAAACGAACCGCACATAACCAGTATAAGCGAAATAAATTTCAGCAGTGTGAATTTTTCTCCTAAAAAAGATACCGAATATATCATTACAAAAATCGGCGCGGTGTACATCAGGACAACTGCAGTGGATACCGATGATGCCTGCATTGATAAAAAATATAAGCCTGATGTTAAAAAGATGGTTATACCACTCAACGCAAAAACAAAAACTTCTTTCCATCTTGCTTTTAGAAGTCTTCTGTTATAAAAAAGCACATAAGAAAACATGCATATCGCTGATACAATTGCACGAATTGCTGTTATCTGAAATGCACTCAACCCATAAGGTGTCAACACATCAACAAACAAGCCGGAAGTTCCCCATAGTATTCCCGAAAGTATTATATATATAAGAGCTCTCTTTTTCATAATTTCCACCGATTTTACAAGTAATATCTAAAATATTATTTCAACAAAATAAAGCCAAGCTGATTTAAACTGCTTGGCTTTATTACTTATTCGCGACTATCTTCTGCATCTTTTTGGAGGCTCGGCTCCAAAACATATTCTTTTATAATGTTATTTGTCATGAATATCTGTGTGTAATTAATAAGCACAACATAAATTGCGATTAACAAAATAACTGCTATCAAAAGACTTTTTGTAGCCAGAGAATACATTGTGTACATAATACCGCCAATAAGTGCAGTTATCAATATGTTGAACGGAAGTTTTATCATTGTAAGCAAAAGAGAATTTTTATAAAGATCTTTCACTTTAAAATTAAATCCCGCCATAAGCTGATAAATATACATCTGCATCATTATAAAAAATACAGAAACAACTATAATTACAAACGCTAAAACCTCGCCTATGGGGCCTTTCAACATCAAAGAGTAGAATATATAAGCTACAATCAGCGCAATATATGCAAGAGTGTTTATTAAATAAACAATTATTCCCTGCTTAAAATTCTTCTTGATTTGTTCAAAAAAGTCCGAGAATATCCACACGTGGGTATCTTTTACATATTTCCTCAAAATATAACTCATTGAGGCGGTTGCAGGTCCACTTCCAAAAAACTGAAACAGCACGATTGCAGAAATTGCTACAAGCACCGGGACTACATCCTTTGTTTTTTGAATAACATCAACTGCACCGGGTACATTTTGCTGTATGAAATGCAGCAAATATGTTAAAAGATATGACGAAATCAAAAAAGCGATAAGTATCGCAGGAATTGACACCACGAGGTACATCAAATTAAGAGTAATGAATTTCCATATTCTTCTTCCGAAAATATCAAAATACAACCCTACTCCGCTTTTATCCAAATCATCTTTTTTTACGCCTTTCCCGGCTTTTGAATAATTTAAAAACCCTGCCATTTTTCTTTCTCCTTTGAAACATTAAACAAAGAATATTATAATTCAAAAAAGTTATTAAGTCAATAGGCGTGAGTTCCTTATACTATTTCATTTTTTATGATGTCCTCGTAACTTTCTCTTTTCACCGCTACATAGTCTTTTCCATCTTTAATCATCACAATGGGAGGTCTTGGAATTTTATTATAATTTGATGCCATTGAGTAATTATATGCACCTGTGGAAAAGACCGCTAGAATATCTCCGAATTCCGGAGTTTGTAACATTACATCTTCCTGAATTAAATCTCCTGATTCACAGCACTTGCCCGCTATTGTGCACAAAAAATCTCTTTCCTTATCTGCCTTATTAGCGATTACCGCAGTGTATGGAGATTGATATAGAGCATATCTCGGATTGTCAGACATTCCGCCGTCAACAGCAACGTATTTCTTGTATTCCGGAATCACCTTTATATTTCCAACAGTATACAAAGTTATCCCGCTGTCGCCAACAATACTTCTGCCGGGCTCGAAAAGAATTCTGGGCACGGCAAGGTTGTGTTTTGAACACTCATCTTTTACAGTCTTTGAAACTTCACGAATACAGCTATCAATATCGACTTCAACATCTTCTTCCACATAGCGAATTCCAAAACCTCCACCGAGGTTCATAACCCCTGCTTCATATCCGAAAATATTCTTCATTTGCGCAGAAAACTCAAACATAATCTTTGCAGAGTCGCTGAAAAGATTGTGTTCAAAGACTTGGGACCCTATATGACAATGGTAGCCTGAAACCTCTATATATTCACACTGAAGAGCTTTTTCCAAAGCCTCCTGCGCCTGACCTGTTTCAATTGCAAAACCAAACTTGGAATCAATTTTACCTGTTGAAACTGCCTCAAATGTATGAGGATCGATGTTTGGTGTTATTCTCAGAAGAATTTTTTGTTTTTTATTTTTATCACCGGAAATTTTATTCACATAATCAAGCTCGAATAAATTATCCACGATGAAATGACCTATTCCGCTCTCTATGGCGTATTCAATTTCATCTATTGATTTATTATTTCCGTGAAAATATATTTTTTCCGTCGGAAATCCTGCGCGAATTGCAGTATACAACTCTCCTCCTGAAACCACATCCACGCAAAGATTCTCTTCGCAAACAATTTCATACATCTTTACAAAAGCCGCAGCTTTACTCGCGTAAAGAATATCGGCAGAGTCAAAATAACGGTCTACTGCATTTTTAAATGCACGACACTTTGCGCGAATCTTATCTTCATCCATCAGATAAAGAGGAGTTTTATATTTTTTAGCCAGTTGCACAGTGTCCATCCCTGCAAAATTAAGATGACCGTTCTCTCTGACCGACAAATTATTTGTTATAAACATTTCAGCACCTCGTTTAGATAAGCCCCTGCTCCTTCATAAGTTCAAATAAGACTTTTTCTTTCGCCTCAGGAAGTTCTACAAGAGGAAGTCTTAAATAATTCCTGCAGAAGCCCATTTTAGCCATAGCAGCCTTTACGGGAATGGGATTAACATCAGAGAACAACGCATGTATCAACGGCAATAGTTCAAGTTGCAAATCTCTCGCTCCGGCAACATCTCCGCGAAAGAACTTATCGCAAATTTCCACAGTTCTTTTAGGCATAACGTTAGATAAAACTGAAATGACACCTTTTCCTCCGAGTGACATTATAGGTACGATTTCATCGTCATTGCCCGAGTAGATGTCAAGATCCCCTGCTACGAGTGATGCCGTTGTTGCAAGAGCACTTATATTTCCACTCGCTTCTTTAATTCCTGAAATCATAGGATGTTTTGAAAGTATCTTGTATGTTGAACTATCAATATTCACACCGGTTCTTGATGGCACGTTATACAAAATAACCGGAACTGTACTATTATCTGCAATTGTGGTAAACATCCTTACAAGACCTTCTTGAGAGGTCTTGTTGTAGTAAGGAGTTACGACAAGAACACCATCAACACCTACTTCACACGCATATTTTGTAAGCGAAACAGCGTAATCTGTATCATTGCTTCCTGTTCCTGCAATTACGGGAACTCTTTTATTAACGCGCTCCACGGCGTACTTTATCGCTTCGCGATGTTCCTCATCATTCAAAGTTGAAGCTTCACCGGTTGTACCGCAGATGACAAGAGCATTTATTCCCTCTTCAATCTGCCAGTCAATAATTCTCCCGAGTTCTTCATAATTAATACCATTTTCATCGAGAGGAGTAATAAGTGCAGTTGCTACACCTCTGAAAATTTCTCTTTTGCTCATAAATTTCATCCTTTCCCAAAAAAAGAGGCCTTCCTTACGGAAAGCCTCATAAATTCGCAAATTAAGATACATAGTACCCCTGATATTGAATAATTTAAAACATGATAGCTCTCCGCATAAAAATGCGACAACAAAACAAATCTTATTTTGTTTTGTCAGCTAGATCTTTCGCCTCGACCTGCTTCGGCACCTAACCCTTTCACATACAACGTAGTCTTGCGGGGACCTGTTATCGTATGGTACTCTTGTTACAGTGCGACCTCCATCTATATTTATATTTATTTTTATTCATATTAGCACAACTCAAAGCATTTGTCAACAAGTTATTTTGAATTATTTCTTCCGTAAAGTTGCAGGGATATTATTGACTGCAACTTTATTTTAGGATATAATTATATAGATTATAAATTGAAGGCAGGTACTGAAAATGGCAGAAAAATACGGCAATATACCTGAAAAATACACAAAGGCTTGGTGGGAATACTACTGGGAATATTATAAATGGTATGTAATTGTTCCACTTGCACTTATAATTGCAATCGGGGCAACTATATATTCCAAAGTAACCGCACCTAAATATGACCTATCGTTGACTTATGCGGCAAACAACATTATATCCGACGAAAACGAAACTAAACTTGTAAAAAAACTTTCGGCTATGTGTGAAGATGTCGATAAGAACGGAGAGAGCTCGTTGTTTTTCAGCCAGCTTTATATACAGGCAGATCCCAAGCAGGAAGATCTGGAATATTCAAGAGGTGCTTCTGAAAAATTACAATTAGGTTTTGAGGCAGACGAAAAATACATCTATATTATGGATAAAGAAGTTGCCGAGCTTTATGTGGGTACTGCTCCCGACGAATGTCCTTATGCTCCAGTTGAAGATTGGGCAGAAAATCTTCCAGAAGGCGTAGAATTCCTTTCCGCACACGGAGTGAATTACGGAGTAAGTCTATCTGGAAACAGCATTTTCGAAAGTTGCGAAATTGACTTAACCGACCACTATGTTTTAATCAGATACGCCCCCAGAAAAGACCAGGAAAAAGAGCAACTTCCGGGATACAAGGCAGCAATAAACCTTGCAAACGAAATAATCGCAGCTAAGTAATTTACCACTTAAACTTTTTAAAAAAATGCTTGGTTTTTTCAAGAGTAGTTAATTTCTTTATATCTTTATCTATCACAAGAGGAACTACACCTACTTGTTCCCCGTTACAATAAACGTATCCATACCCTGCAACTGCTCCTTTTGTTGCAGGGTATTTAATTTTGCCGATTTTAATCTCCGTAGTTATTTTATCTTTTTTTCCAACTGCTATATTAAAATCCTCCGAATAAAGGATTTTCACTTTCCGATTATACTTTTTATCATAAGTTATCTTTTTTGCAAAAGCTCCTTTTTGAAAAACTTTCACATTTTCAAAGTTATCAAACCCCATATTCAGCAGTGTTGTATGGTCACTCCAATCGTTTGGAGCATTAAGAGTTACACAGATATATTCCTCTTCACCTCTTTTAGCACTGCTTACAAGGCATCTTCCGGATCTTTTTGTAAAACCCGTTTTGATACCATTACACCCTTCTATTTTCCATAATAGTTTATTATGATTAGTTAGCAATCTATCCCACTTTTCACCTTGCATAGGAATTGCATAAGTTTTGGTTCCTACAATTTTTCTAAAATCTTTAATTTTCATCGCTTCGCGAGCTATTATCGCAAGATCGTAAGCAGTTGTATAATGTTCGACATCATCTAATCCATGCGGGTTTTTAAATCGAGTGTTTTTTGCACCAACCTCACGCGCTTTTTCGTTCATAACCAAAGCGAAAGCATCAACACTCCCACAAAGATGTTCAGCAATCGCTACTGCAGCATCATTTCCGCTTTTAAGCATAAGTCCGTACGTTAAATTTTCAAGTGTCTGACTCTCTCCTATTTTCAACCATAGCGAAGAGCCTTCCGTACCGGATGCAAAGGGACTTACCTTTACAACCTCGTTTAACCGCTTACTCTCACACGCAATAAGGGCTGTCATTATTTTAGTAGTGCTGGCCATTGGCAGCTTTTCTCCAGCATTATGTTCAAACAGCACTCTTCCGCTGCCCACATCAATCAGCACAGCGCTCTTTGCACTGATTGCACTCGTTTTCAAGGGAATTAAATTCAATATTATGAAAAATGTCAGGAAAATTTTACACATTAAGAAAACCCCTCTTTCACGTAAGTATATTACATGAAAGAGGGGTTTAGACTTTCTAATTTTTATTTAGCAAAACTTTTTGATGCCTTCTGTTGCATCTGCAGGATTAAGGCTAAGAATAATCTGAATTTCAGCATTATTCTGTTCAGCAACGCCTTCAACCTTAGCAAGGAACTTTTCAAGAGCTACTAAATCATCGTTAACAATCTTTGTAATACTATCAACAAAGATATGAGCGATATCGTAGTTCTGAGAAAGAATACCACCGATAAATCCGAAGAATTCATCGTAAGATGTAATGCCATATTCTTCTGTATCAACAAGTCTTACATTGTGTGAAAGATCAAGAACATGTCTCTTGCCCTTGTTGATGAAAACCACACTACCTGTTGCAGCTTTTTCAGCGCTATGTACTGCCTCTATAAGTCTTGCAGTTTTGCCTGTGCCTTTTTCGCCAATAATAACATTAATC
>JAZREK010000005.1:0-2099 GCA_045660765.1 Clostridia bacterium | reverse complement strand
GGGGTTTCAGCCTACGAGAGTTCCAATGGATATCGAGGCTTTCGAGTCAGCCCCGTTATGACCACTTCGATACCTGTCCGTATTTAGTTCTTTTTACTCTCGCGCAAAGAGGCGAAAAAGTCCTTGAGCATCGTGGCACATTCGTCCTCCATAATGCCGCCGTAGACCTTTGTAGTGCTACCGAAATAGGACTTTGAGAAAAGGTCTATCCTTCCCCCTGCCGCACCGTATTCGGCATCGTATGCGCCGAAATAAACGCTTCTCATTCGCGAGTTTATAATCGCGCCACTGCACATCACACAAGGTTCGAGCGTTACATATAAATCACAATCGGAAAGTCGCCAATCAGAGAGAAGCTCTGCCGCTTTTCTGATTGCAACGATTTCAGCGTGAAGTGTAGGGTCATGGGAAACATTGCGAAGATTGTGCCCTGTGGCAATAACCTTTCCATCTTTTACGATTACTGCACCGACGGGCATCTCGCCATCTCTTGCGGCAATTACAGCCTCCTCAAGTGCTATTTTCATAAACTTGTTTTCCATTTCCTCACCTCGATTATATTAGCATAAACTGACTGTCAAGTCAAGAATTTATCAGCCGATGCAATAGTGCATCGGCTGATTTTTTAACCTAATTTAGAAAGCTCATTTTCTACTTTTTCGCGCGTTACAGTAATTACGCTTGTAAATCTGCAACGAAGTGCTTTTTCAAAGCTTTCGCGAGCTCCATCGATGTCGCCCAATCTTTTAAGCACGCGACCATAATTGTAATACGGCATTGGTGAAGGTTGTGCGATTTTAAGAAGATTGTCGTAAACCTCTTTGGCTTTTTCGTATTCTCCCATAAGGATATAAATCTCGCCAAGGTTATCGGCAATTGTTCTGTCAGACTCGTTGTAGTCGTACGCTTCAAGCATAAACGGAAGCTCTTTTTCAAAATCGTTGTCACGCTTTGCTCTGTCAATATAGAGCACGCCGAGTGTTCCGTAGGTGTTTGTAGCAAACATCTTCTGATGAACCTCTTCAAGGATTTCAATCGCGTCGTCAAGGTTTCCCTCTTTCCAAACGAGAACTGCAAGATTATGCTTGGCATTCATTTTGTCTTCTTCGCTTGACTTCTTGGAATTTATTATTTCTGTAAGAAGTCTCTTTCCTTTTTCAAAAAGGTTTTCACGAAGGCAGAAAGATGAGTACGCAAGCTTGCACGCAGGTGTCATTTCACCTGTTTTATATGCCTTTTCGTAAAGGTTCTTTGCTTTTTCAGCATTACCATTCATAAAGTAATGTTTATTTGCAGACTGTGTCATAAGTATTGCGCGCTTCATAAAGCACAAAGACGCAATTATCACAGCGACAAGTCCTAATGTTGCAGTAAATCCAAACTGGCTGTTAACCACATAGAAAGCCAGGAATACAACTACTGCATAGAGTAATTTTTTCATGATTTACACCCTCTTAGAACTCTGCAGAGCCTGTTGTTCTGGGGAAGCTCATAGCGTCACGGATATTCTGAATACCTGTGATGTACATAAGAGCTCTTTCAAAACCAAGACCAAAGCCTGCGTGTTTAGCACTACCATAACGACGAAGGTCAAGGTACCACCAGTAATCTTCGGGGTTAAGTCCGAGTTCTTCCATACGCTTTTCAAGGAGGTCAAGACGTTCTTCACGCTGACTTCCACCGATGATTTCGCCAACGCCGGGAACAAGACAGTCCATAGCTGCAACAGTCTTTCCGTCGTCGTTCATACGCATATAGAAAGCCTTGATATCCTTGGGATAGTCCATAACGAATACGGGACGCTTGAAAATCTTTTCTGTAAGGTAGCGTTCGTGCTCTGTCTGGAGGTCAATACCCCACTCTACAGGATATTCAAACTTTTCTCCGCTTTCCTGAAGGAGTTTGATTGCTTCGGTGTAAGAAACTCGACCGAAGTCAGAATTAAGAACCATATCAAGTCTTTCAAGAAGAGTATTATCAATAAACTTGTTGAAGAATGCCATTTCCTCGGGAGCGTTGTCAAGTACATACTTGATTATGTACTTAAGCATATCTTCCGCGAGCTGTGCATCGTCTTCAAGGTCTGCAAATGCGATTTC
>JAZREK010000004.1:0-31506 GCA_045660765.1 Clostridia bacterium | reverse complement strand
GAAATAGACAGCATTGATAAAAAGCTTGTGGAACTTTTCGTAAAAAGAATGAATGTTGCAAAAGAAATTGCGCAGTTCAAAAAAGAAACAGGCAAGGCAGTTTGCGACACTGAAAGAGAACGCAAACTTTTAGCGAAGGTTGAAGAGAACTCAGGCGAAGAATTCGGCGATTATACAAGAAGGCTTTACAGTTCAATCCTTGAACTCAGCCGTAATTATCAGTCAAAGTCTATCGCTCCCAAGTCAGGACTTTCAGGCGCGATTAAAGAAGCCATCGAAAAGACAACTCCCCTTTTCCCCGAAAAGGCAGTTGTTGCCTGTCAGGGCGTAGAGGGTGCACATTCCTCCGCGGCTTGTCAGAAAATTTTCGAAAAGCCCTCTCTTATGTATTGCCAGTCATTCGAGGCGGTGTTCCAGGCAGTGAAGAGTGGTCTTTGTGCATACGGTGTAGTTCCGCTTGAAAACAGTAGCGCAGGCTCTGTTACTCAGGTTTACAACCTTATGAGTGAATACAATTTCAGCATTGTACGCAGTACAAAAATGCAGATTAAGCATAACCTTCTTGTTAAAAAGGGTACAAAGCTTGAAGATGTAAAGGAAATAGTTTCTCATCCGCAGGCACTCGGTCAGACAAGCGACTTCCTTTCTTCTCTCGGCAAGGATGTAAAGATAACAGAATGTGAAAATACAGCAATCGCCGCACAGATGGTTTCTCTTTCGGACCGTAGCGACATCGCGGCAATTTCTTCGGAACTTTGTGCAAGTCAGTACGACCTTGAAATCATAAAAAGAGGTATTGAAAACACAAAGAACAATTACACCCGTTTCATTTGTTTTGCAAAGAACCTTGAAATCTATCCCGGTTCTGACAGAACGAGTCTTCTTATAAAGACTCCTCATCGTGCAGGTGCTCTTTATAACGTTATCGCAAACTTCTATGCGCTCGGCATCAATATCATTAAGCTTGAAAGCCGTCCCATTCCCGAAAGTGATTTCGAATTCATGTTCTATTTCGATATTGAAGTTTCGGTTTATTCCGAAAAACTTCCCGCAATTTTAGACCTTCTTGAATATTCGCTCGGCGAACAGAATATAAAGTACCTCGGAAGTTACAGAGAGGCATGATTTAATGAACATTTATCTTATTGCGAAGAAACTGTCGCATTCCTTCTCTAAACCTATTCATAACGAACTTTCAGACTATTCTTATGAATACAAGGAGCTTTTGGAAGAAGAGGTTGTACCTTTTTTGGAAAAGAAGGAATTTGACGGAATGAATGTCACAATTCCATACAAAGAAACGGTAATGCCCTACCTTGATTACATTTCTCCCGAGGCACAGAAAATCGGTAGCGTAAATACAATTGTCAAAAAAGACGGCAAACTTTACGGCTATAACACCGACTACTACGGCTTCTGCTATGAAATAAAGGAAGCAGGTGCAGACCTTAAAGACAAAGATGTTGTAATTCTCGGTACAGGCGGTACTGCAAAAACGGCGTACTGCGTAGCAGTTGATATGGGCGCAAAAAGTGTGCGCACGGTAACTTCTGCCGAGCTTCGCGCAGGAGATGTTGAAAAGTACCGCGATGCGCAGATTATAATAAACGCAACCCCCGTCGGCATGTATCCTAATACGCTTGTTGCCCCCGTAAATATTGCGGATTTTACAAAATGCGAGGCGGTGCTTGACGTTATCTACAATCCGTCAAGGACACAACTCATTATGGATGCACAACGCCTTGGTATCAAAACGGCAAACGGTCTTGGTATGCTTGTGGCACAGGCAAAAAAAGCTTGCGAACTTTTTGAGGAGCGCGAGGTTGACGAGAGGGAAATTGCAAGAATAAGAAGCATAATTGAAAACAAAACGAAAAATATCGTCCTTGTCGGAATGCCGGGATGCGGAAAATCCACCGTCGGACGCGAACTTGCTGAAAGACTGGGAAGAGAGTTTACCGACTGCGACGAAGAAATTTCAAAACGCGGAAAATCTCCTGCCGAACTTATCAAAGAGTATGGCGAGGAGAAAATGCGCGAGGTTGAAAGCGAGATTCTTGCGGAGTTTTGTAAAAAAAGCTCGCTCGTTATCGCAACGGGTGGCGGTGCAGTTACAAAAGAACGCAATTTTGATATAATTACTCAGAATGCTACCGTGGTATTTATCGAACGCCCGTTAAACCGCCTTTCAACCCGCGGCAGACCACTTTCGCAAGGCGGAATTGAAACCCTCGAAAAAATGTATAAGGAAAGATACCCTCTTTATAAGAAAATATCAGATTTTTCAGTAACATCGCAAAGAACGTGGCAAGAAACCACGACGCTTATTGAAAACGAACTGAATAAAAGGAGATAAATATGAAAATACTTGTTATCAATGGTCCCAATATGAATATGCTCGGTATTCGTGAACCTGATATTTACGGAAAGGAAACATATGCCGACCTTGTTAATATGATACAAATCTACGCCGACGAAAAAGGAGTAGAGGTAGAGTTTTTCCAGTCCAACCACGAGGGTGCTATCGTTGACGTGATTCACGAAGCATACGGCAAAATCGACGGTATCGTCATGAATCCTGCTGCGTACACTCATACGAGTGTTGCAATCCTCGATGCTCTTAAAACCGTAGGTATCCCTACAATAGAAGTTCATATCAGCGACCTTTCAACACGTGAATCTTTCAGACAATTCTCTTATATTTCTATCGTCGCAAAAAAAGTGATTGCAGGCCACGGTACCAAGGGCTATTTAGAAGCAATTGACGAGCTTTGTAAGTGAAATCCGAATCAGCCCAAAACGGTGGAAATAGGGTAACTTTCGGCTTGAATACAAAAATCTAAAAAAATTAAAAAAAATACTTGACTTTTGCCTGACACTATATTATAATAGTCAACGTGTCAGGCGAAGTCCTGAAAATGTGGCGGTGTAGCTCAGTTGGCTAGAGCAAACGGTTCATACCCGTTAGGTCGGTGGTTCGAGCCCACTCGCCGCTACCATAATTAGGCCCGTTGGTCAAGCGGTTAAGACACCGCCCTTTCACGGCGGTAACACGAGTTCAAATCTCGTACGGGTCACCATTTGGGAGCATAGCTCAGCTGGGAGAGCATCTGCCTTACAAGCAGAGGGTCATAGGTTCGAGCCCTATTGTTCCCACCAGAAAAAAGCACTTGCAATTGCAAGTGCTTTTTTCAGTTAAATCCGTCTTGTGACGGGATAAATCCACTGTCGTGGATGAAATCTGCTTCGCAGATGAAATCGCATGCGGCGGATAGAAAGACGGATTTAATTTCATCCGAGCATTGCGAGGATATCATCCAAACTTGTTTGGATTTCATCGTGCCCTGCACGATTTCATTATTGAATTATTTTAGAGGCATGATATAATGGCATAAAGAGGTGTTATGAATGACGGAAAATAAATTAGCTGATTTATCAATGGATTTTGCCGTTGAAATATTAAAACTGTGTGATAATATCAAAGGGCATTATTCTATTGTCAACCAACTAGAACGGAGTGGAACAAGTATCGGTGCTAATATCAGAGAGGCAAAATATGCGCATAGTAAACCCGACTTTATATCAAAACTTCAAATATCATTAAAAGAATGTTATGAAACAGAATATTGGCTTGAACTTATGAGAAAAGCAGGAATTCTGTCAGATGATTCAACTCTTATGCATGATTGTGGAGTTATTCGCAAACTGCTCATTTCATCTATCAACACCGCAAAGAAAAATTTAGACAAGTAAATTCTTTTTGAACCATGTGTGCAAAAACACAACTGGGAGCGAGTTACGCGAAGCGACTGCGCCCTATTGTTCCCACCATAAGAAGCACTTCATAAGAGGTGCTTCTTTTATTTTTTTGTTTTATAAAAAATAAAAAATGGGTCAATTTCACCTGTTAACAAAAAATTTACAAATTCGCAAATTCGCGTTCTCATCTATGTTGTATAGTTATAATTGAATTTTTGTCGGAACACGACAAGAAAATATATTGATTACATATAACTTTATGTAGTACAATTAATAAAATACCTTAAGATTTTTAACATGCGGATTTTGATGAATATAAGGGGGGCTTAATATGAAAAAAGAGAAAGCAGAAAAACTCGGAAAAACTGAAGCAGTAGAAAAAGTTGAAACAGTTGAAAAAACAGGGAAAACTAAAAAAGAGAAAAAGGTCAGAAAGAAGAAAAGATGGCTCAGGAAATTAAAACCTGTTTTAATTCTTTTGCTCGTTGTGGCAGTGGCTTTGGGCGGATTTAGCGCCTACAAATGGATGAAAAACAAAAAAGCTGTTACCAATACAGATGCAGGCACATCCATTGTTCAGGCGGGAAATCTTACCAACAGTATCAGCGGTAGCGGTAGTGTTGAACCGATAGAACAGCGTGATATTGTTCCTGTTGTAAAAGGTAAAATTGTTGAAGCACCTTTTGCAGAGGGAGATGAAGTAAAGGAAGGAGATATCCTTTACCGCTTTGAAATGACGGCTGCAACAAACGCTATTGAAAGTGCCCAAAACAACGTTGAAAAGGCACAGACAAATCTCTCTAACAAGCAGAGCAGTCTCGATAAAATCCGCGAAAATATAGACAAACTTACTATTAAAGCAACAGCGTCAGGCAGAATTGACGGCATAACTCTTGTAGTAGGCGAAGAAGCAAATGGTAAAATATGCGCTATAACAAACTATAAGGAGCAGACCGTTACACTTCCTTTTGCGACATCCCAGATAGACAGTATCAACGTAGGTGATACGGCTTCTGTAGCTGTTGACAAATATATGATAAATACTTCAGGTACCGTAACAAGAAAGTATACAACAACACAAACTCTTTCAAATGGTGCAGTTGCACACAATGTAGAAATTCTTTTAAGCGATGCATACATCCTTGAAGAAGGTGTCAGCGTTATGGCAACTGTAAACAATATAACATCTGCATCTTACGGAAGTGTCAAGTATGCAGACCCCGTAACGGTAAATGCTTCTCAGCGAGGCGAAGTTAAAAAAATCAATTTCAAGAATGGCGACTGGGTGGAAAAAGGCGAAGTAATTGCCATACTTGAAAATACCGACCTTAATGACGAACTCAAGAACGCACAGCAGGGCGTAAAAGAGGCTGAAATGAATCTTACCGAGGCACAGAATAACCTTGAAGATAAAAAAGAAGAAGCGAATGAATATATCGTGGAATCTCCCATTGATGGCGTAATCCTTACGAAGGACTACGAAGTGGGCGATACTATCAGCGGACAGAACTCAACAGTTATGATGGTTGTCGCAGATATGAGTAAGATGAAATTCACAATCTCTGCCGACGAACTTGATATTTCCAAAATCAAGTTAGGACAAAGCGTAAGCGTAACGGCAGACGCTCTTACGGGACAGCGACTTATGGGAAAAATAACGGCGATTTCAAAACTCGGTACATCTTCAAACGGTGTTACAAACTATCCTATTGAAGTAACTATTGACGAACCGGGAGATTTGATGCCCGGCATGAATGTAAATGCAAACATAATTATAGAACAGGCATACAACACCCTTTACCTTCCTGCAGAAGCAGTTGAATATTTCGGAGGAAAGTACTATGTAACAATAGTGGGTGAAGTTGAAAATATGCCCGAAAGAAGAGAAATGCCCACAGGTAATTTCGGCGGAATGCCCACCCCCGGTAACAGCTCATCGGAAGATGGCGAAAAGAAGGATTCATCAGCTACTGATGATGAAAAGAAACCGCAAAGAGAAGAAAGACCGACAGGAGCTCCCGGCGGATATGGCGGACAGATGCCTGCAAGAGGCGAAGGTGGACAGATGCCTGCAAGGGGCGAGGGCGGACAAATGCAGGAAGAAGCGAATAAGCCCCAAGAAAAAACAGAAAAAGCTTCTCCTGAAAAAACAGAATCCAAGGAAGAGTCCAAACAGCCTCAAATGGGAACAAACAGACCCGGCATGCAACAGCGTGAAGAACTTAAAATAAAGAAATACGCAGAAGAAAAGCGCGTTGAAGTAGAAATAGGCATTATTACAGATACCTATTACGAAATAAAGAGCGGCGTAGAATACGGTCAGGTTGTGAAGAATACCACTCAGACATCCTCATCATCAAGAGGCGGCTTCGGAATGGGCGGCGGCATGATGGGTGGCGGCATGGGCGGCGGTATGATGGGCGGTGGTATGCCCAGAGGTAACCGTGGCGGTATGAGTGGCGGCATGGGCGGCGGCATGAACGGCGGCATGGGCGGAAACCGTAATTCAGGAGGCAGATAATCCATGATAAAAATCAAGGATATGTACAAAATTTATAAAATAGGTGATATTGAGGTTCGTGCATTAAACGGCGTTTCGCTTGATGTTAAACCTAAAGAATTTGTGTCTATTATCGGTCCTTCAGGTAGCGGTAAATCTACCCTTATGAATATGATAGGCTGTCTTGACGTTGCTACAAGCGGAGAGTACATACTTGACTCACGTCCTGTAGTGGATCTTACAGAAAACGAGCTTGCCGCAATCAGAAACGAGAAAATCGGGTTCATTTTTCAGGGGTTCAATCTTTTGAACAAGCTTACAGCCCTTGAAAACGTAGAACTCCCCCTTATATACCGCGGGATTGATTCTGCACGAAGACGCGAACTTGCCGAGGCGGCACTTCACCGTGTAGGGCTTGAAGACCGTATATATCATAAACCGAAAGAGCTTTCAGGTGGTCAGCAACAGAGAGTTGCTATCGCGCGTGCTCTTTCCTCGAAACCACCGCTCATTCTTGCGGATGAGCCGACAGGCAACCTTGACTCGAAAAGTGGCGTAGAGGTTATGAAAATGCTCAAAGAAATCCATAACGAAGGAAACACAATTGTTCTTATCACTCACGACAGCGATGTTGCAAAACAAGCTGATCGTGTAATAAGAATCGCCGATGGACAGATTACGAGCGATACAATAGGAGCAGAGGATGTGAAGTGTGAATGAATATATTTATGTCGTTTAAAATGGCGATTGGCAGTATCCTCAGTTCAAAGGTACGCTCATTCCTCACTATGCTCGGTATCATAATTGGTGTTGCAGCGGTAATACTTCTTGTTAATATGGTAACCGCGGCAACGCTTGATATGCGTAGTCAGCTTGAAAGTATGGGAACAAACCTTATCAATGTTTCCATCAGCCGTGGCGGATGGGGAATGACCCGCAGCGTGAGTGTAGATGAAATTGAGCAACTTGCGGAAGATAACAAAGACAGTATTGAATACATAACCCCTGTGGTTAACAGCCGTGGCACGGTGAAATACGGCAACAGCAATGTTTCAACAACTCTTTATGGCGTTAATGAACATTACGGCAAAATCAGAAACCGTGAAATTTCAAACGGCAGATTCCTTACTGAAACCGATGTGAATGACCGCAAAAGCGTGGTGCTTATCGGCGAATATGTCAGATCACAGCTTTTCGGAACGCAAGACCCTGTTGGTCAGGAAATAAAAATTAACAACGAGATTTTTACAGTTGTAGGAATTCTTGAAGCAAAGTCCTCAAATGTTTCGCAAGGCGGTGAGGATGATGTAATCCTTATCCCGTATTCGAGAGCGACAAGACTTATCAGGGATGCTAACATCAATTCTTTCTGCGTATCGGCAAAAAACGCCGACACAATGACTCAGGCAACGGCGGCAATAGAAAATTTCCTTTATCGTAAGTTCAGGTCTGATAACTACTACACGGTTACCAATCTGGCGGCGACAATTGATACTATTGACGACGCACTCTCTGTAATGACTCTTCTTATGGCGGGTATTGCAGGTATATCGCTTATCGTTGGCGGTATAGGAATTATGAATATTATGCTTGTTACCGTAACGGAAAGAACTCGTGAAATCGGTATCAGAAAAGCAATTGGTGCAAAAACAGGAACTATCCTTATACAGTTCCTTATCGAATCGGCAGTGGTAAGCTGTCTCGGAGGTATTGTTGGAATTGCGCTGGGCGTCGTCGGAAGTAACTTTATGTGTGTTGCTATGGGTCTGCCGACGGTGCCGCTTGCAAAACAATCGACCGTAATATTCGGTTCATTCCTGTTCTCTGCCGCAATCGGAATTTTCTTCGGACTTTATCCAGCAAGAAAAGCGGCGAAACTAAATCCCATCGAAGCACTTCGTTTCGAGTAAAATCAGGGGAGGCGACAAAAAATTATGAAAACAAAAATTACAGCAATTCTTCTTATTATAATGCTGTCACTGCAGACGGTGTCCTTTGCGGCGTTTAATGACGTTGATTCAACGAGTAAAGTAGGAACTGCAATAAATCAGCTTGTAAATTTGGGAATATTAAGCGGATATCCTGACGGAACATTCCGACCCGAGGGACTTCTCACACGTGCACAGTTTGCAAAAATTGCAGTTTGTATGCTTGATGCGGAAAAAGAAGCAGAATCACTTTCAGGCATCAGCGTGTTTGGCGACGTACCTAAAAACCATTGGGCAAACGGCTATATTAACTGTATTGCACAAAGAGGAATTATAAATGGTTATCCTGACGGCACATTCGGTGCAGAAGACACCATAACATACGCACAAGCGCTTACAATACTTGTAAGACTTTTGGGATACGAAGGTCAGGACGTTAACTACAATTGGCCCGAGGGTTATATAAAAAAGGCGCAATCGCTCGGCATTACAGAGGGGATGACCTTCGGCACATATGAAAATGTAACACGCGGTAATGCGGCGTACATTATATACAACACTCTTTTCGCGGATAAAAAGCCGGGGTCAACGATTGATATATTGAGCACAACTTCTGTTGAAGATGTCGTTATATATGCCGACAGCTCAATCAACGTAGCTGTGCCGGACGATGCAATTTTGACAACTTCGGGAACGTACAAACTTTCAGGTAATATTGCTATAAGTAAAGATGTTTACGGAAAGATGGGCACTCTTTACATTGATTCTGAAAAGAAAGTTATTTCATTCGTCCCGGATAATGAATCTTTAAGACACATACTGATTACTTCAGCGATTGTCAGCGGAGATAAAATAGAAATAACATTTACCGAAAACGGCGTAACCAAAAAAGAAAAATTCGATTCAGGATTAACTGTATATATAAATGGAAGAGAAACAACTCTTTCGGGTGTACAACTTGAAGCAGGTGTCGAGATTACCCTCTTCTATACAGAAAGCGGAAGCCTCGCTCGTGCATGGATGAAAGAAACTGCTCTTGCAGGGCCGGTAACAATTATGTCGGATTATTCACAGGTTTATTCTTCCTTTAATATAAGTGGTACAATGCCCAGAACAATTCGCGACGGTAAAAATGCGACGCTTTCCGATGTTGAACTTTACGATGTAGTATACTATATGGAAAGCACAAACACACTCTACGCATATTCCGAAAAGGCAAGCGGAACTTATGAAGAGGCATATCCCTATAAATCTGATGTGACAAGCGTAAAAGTAGGTGGCAGAGAATACACCCTTGCTACCCAGAACGCTATCAGCAAAATGGATACTTCAGCAGGTGCGTTTGAAATCGGAGACCGTGTAACACTTCTTTTCGGAAAGAATAAGGAAGTTGTTGATGTGGTTCCCGTTTCATCGGATGTGTCTTTGGATATTGTAGTGCTTACAAGAAGCTACAAGAAAATCTCAACCGACAGAGAAAACGAGGGAGCAAGCACAAGATATATTGATGTTACTCTTGCTGACGGTACAGAGGTCACTTATGAAGCAGACCGTGATTACAGTGATCATATCGGCGATGTTATGAAAATCGAATTTAACGGAAGTGTTGCAAAGCTTACTTACGTGGTTCCCACAGTTATTTCCGGTGAATTTGACAAAAACATTCCCTCTCTTGATGGTCATTGGTTTTCAAAGGATTGTACAATCCTTGAATTGACAGGAAACGACGGAGATGTCGCAACTGTTAAAAAGATTGAACTTCGCGAAATCGAAACTACAAACCTCAACAGCAATCAGGTTATCCATGCTTACACAAGCGGTACCATGCAGGATATTTATTTCCTTTATGTAAAGGATGTTACAAAAACTGATGCTACCTATGGCGTTGTTACAAAAATCAATAACAGAAATTACACAATATTGGTCGACGATAAAACAATAAACATCAAAACATCTCTTTTAATTGAAATAAGCAGTGCGGTGGAAATTAAAAACACCCAAGACGGACAGATGGTAGAACCCCTTTTCAAAATAGCAACGGGTGATAGCATTGAGGGGTTCGAGTCAGGCCGTATCCGCGTAGGCGGAAAGAACTATCTTATCAGCGACTATGTGAAGGTGTATGGAGCAAGTTCTAAAAACGGGTATGAATCAATGAGCCTGTCCCAGATAATAAACGACAAAAATCTCAGAAAGATAGATCTTTTCTCCGACAAGCCCCTTTCAAGCGGTGGAGTAATAAGAGCTATAGTAGTATCGTTACAATAATTAAGGAAAGAAGAGAGGCGGATAAAACCGTCTCTCTTCCATATAATAACAAATAAAGAAAAAACTCCAAATTTCGCAAAAAAATATGTTGACAAAGAAAATACCTTGTGGTATATTATTCTTACCTCGCTATGCAGGGCTTTTTTTACGTGCATAAAAAACGAGGAAAATCTTACTCGGGAGGCGCAAATCATGAGAGTTAAAATAACATTAGCATGCACAGAATGCAAGCAGCGCAACTACAATACTATCAAGAATAAGAAGAACAGTCCTGACAGACTTGAAATGAACAAGTATTGTCCTTTCTGCCGCAAGCATACAGTGCATAAAGAATCTAAATAATAGAAGGTGAAGTAAAATGGCTGAAAAGGTTAAAAAGGAAAACATTTTCCGTCGCATAGGAAAATTTTTCAAAAGTACAAAATCTGAATTCAAGAAAGTTACCTGGCCTACAAAGAAGCAGCTTTTGAACAACACCGCGATCGTTGTCGCAGCACTTGTTATTATTGGTCTTGTAATATTCGGACTCGATACGCTCTTTACTTTCCTGTCAGGAAAATTCTTTATTGGTTAATTGATTCTGAAAAGGAGGAAGGGCGCTTCGCCTGATATATTATGAGTGCTGAATTTAAGTGGTATGTTGCTCATACTTATTCGGGTTACGAAAATAAGGTAAAAGACAGTATTGAAAAAACTGTTGAAAACCGCGGTCTCGGCGAACTTATCGGCGATGTGTGTATTCCTGTTGAGGAAGCAGTCGAGGAAAACGATAAGGGTGAAAAGAAGACCGTTTCAAGAAAGATTTATCCCGGATATGTATTTATAAAGATGAAAATGACCGACGAAAGTTGGTATGTGGTTCGCAATACCCGTGGTTGTACGGGATTTGTAGGACCGGGAAGTAAACCCGTTCCGCTTTCCGATGCAGAGGTTGAACGTCTCGGCGTTGAAACTGCCGTAGTTGACCTTGGCTTTGAAGTTGGCGATACAGTTCGTATCACTGACGGTAGTATGGAAGGCTTCATGGGTGAAGTTATGGAAATTAATTCCGAAAAACGCAAGATAAGCGTTATGGTTACAATGTTCGGCGGACGCGAAATGCAGGTAGAGTTTGACTCTTACCAGATCGAACCGCTCGAATAAAAGGTTCTGTTAATAAGTCTTCGGACTTGTTATAGATGGGAGGACGCACAAAGTGCGTTCGTTACTACCACATTTTTTTCAAGGAGGTGCAAACCATGGCTCAGAAAATCGCAGGTTATATCAAGTTGCAAATCCCCGCAGGTAAGGCTACACCGGCTCCTCCGGTAGGTCCGGCTCTCGGTCAGCATGGTGTTAACATCGTGCAGTTCACAAAAGAATTCAACGAGAGAACAGCTAAAGACGCAGGTTTAATTATCCCTGTAGTTATTACCGTATATGCGGACAGATCATTCAGCTTCATCACTAAGACTCCCCCGGCTGCAGTCCTCATTAAGAAGGCTTGTAAGATCGAGAGTGGTAGTGGTGTACCTAACAAGACAAAAGTTGCTCAGCTTTCTAAGGCAGACTTACAGCAGATCGCAGAAACAAAAATGCCCGATCTTAACGCTGCAAGCCTTGAAGCTGCTATGAGCATGATCGCAGGTACAGCAAGAAGCATGGGCGTAACAGTAGAAGAATAATCTAAGAGAAGACGTGGGAGGGATTTATTCCCGATGAACCACAAGGAGGTTAACAGTAATGAAACATGGTAAGAAATATGAAGCCGGCGCAGCTCTCATTGAAGCCGGTAAGCAGTATGATCCTGCCGAAGCTCTTGCCCTTGTTGTAAAGACTGCTAGCGCGAAGTTTGACGAAACAATCGAACTCCACGCAAAGCTCGGTGTTGACTCTCGTCACGCTGATCAGCAGGTAAGAGGCGCTGTTGTTCTTCCCAACGGTACAGGCAAGAAGGTTCGCGTTCTTGTTTTTGCTAAGGGCGAAAAGGCAACAGAAGCACAGGCAGCAGGCGCTGAATATGTAGGCGCAGAAGAATACGTTGAAAAGATCCAGAAAGAAAACTGGCTTGATTTCGACGTAGTAATCGCTACACCTGATATGATGGGTGTAATCGGCCGTATCGCTAGAATCCTTGGACCCAAGGGCCTTATGCCCAACCCCAAGGCAGGTACAGTTAGCATGGATGTTGCAAAGGCTGTAAACGATGTAAAAGCAGGTAAGATTGAATACCGTCTTGATAAGACAAACATCATTCACTGCCCCATCGGTAAGGCTTCATTCGGTCCTGAAAAGCTCCAGGAGAACTTCGACGTTCTTATGGCTGCTATCATCAAGGCGAAGCCCGCAACAGCAAAGGGTCAGTACCTTAAGAGTGTTGCAATCGCAAGCACAATGGGCCCTGGCATCAAGATCAATGCTTCAAAACTTCAGTAATTAATAAAATTAGTTATTGACAAAAGTTTAAAAACAGTATATAATTGTACTGTTCGTTTCCATAGACAGCAGGCATCAAGGTAAGCCCTGCCGAGGAAGTATTCCTAAAAACATTAACGGGATTCTTTACGTCTATGGGTAAAGAATCCCTTTTTCATTATTATTTGTGAGGTGAAATCATGCCAAGTCAGAAAGTTCTTGAAGAAAAGAAGCAGATAGTTTCTTCTATCGCTGAACAGTTTAAGACAGCAGTTTCCGGCGTATTCGTTGACTACTGTGGTCTTACAGTTGAAGAAGATACTCAGCTTCGTAACAAGCTTCGTGAAGCAGGCGTAGAGTACAAGGTTATTAAGAATACTCTTACACGTTTTGCTGCGAAGGAAGTTGGCTTTGACGAGCTTGATCCTATCCTTAACGGACCTACATCTCTTGCTATCAGCATGACTGATGAAGTTGCTCCTGCTAAGGTTATCGCAGACTTTGCGAAAGATCACGAACAGCTCGAAATCAAGGCAGGTTTCTTGGATGGAAAGGTTCTCGCTCTTGACGAAGTTAAGAAGCTTGCAGCTACACCCAACCGTGAAACACTTCTCGCGAAGTTGCTCGGCAGCCTCAACGCTCCCATCAGCAACCTTGCTCGTACATTGCAGGCGTTGGTTGATAACGGCGTAGAGCCCGCTGACATCCAGGTAGAAAAGAAGGAAGAAGCTCCCGCTGAGGAAGCTGCTCCCGAAGTAGCAGAAGCACCCGTAGAGGAAGCTCCTGCAGTAGAAGAAGCTCCTGCTCAGGAAGCAGAAGCTCCCACAGAAGAATAAAATATTAACTTATTATAGGAGGTAAGTAAAAATGAGTAAGATCGAAACAATTATTGCTGAAATTAAAGAACTCAAGCTCCTCGAAGTAGCAGAGCTTGTAAAGGCTATGGAAGAAGAATTTGGTGTAAGCGCAGCAGCTCCCGTTGCTATGGTTGCAGCAGCTGGCGATGCAGGTGCAGCAGCAGCTGAAAAGACTGAATTCGACGTTGTACTTGCAGATGCAGGTGCTGAAAAGATTAAGGTTATCAAGGTTGTTCGTGAAATCACAGGTCTTGGCCTTAAGGAAGCTAAGGAAGCAGTTGATGGTGCTCCCACAACTCTTAAGGAAGCTGTTTCTAAGGACGACGCTGAAAAGATCAAGGCTCAGCTTGAAGAAGTTGGCGCTAAGGTTGAACTTAAGTAATTTTAGTTTTAGCTATGCAAAAAGGCAGAGGCTCAGCCTCTGCCTTTTGTATAATTTTTAATTAAGTATAAAAACATTATGTTTAGTTAAAAATTATACAATTAATTCATTTCGGGAGAGAATAAAATGGCTGATTATATTGTAAATGCAATAACTTCAAACGGTGCAATTCGCGTTGTTGCGGCTGATACTACCGAGCTTTGCAACCGTGCACAGGAAATTCATAAGATGTCGCCTACTGCGGCGGCAGCTCTCGGCAGAACACTTACCGCGGCGGCAATTATGGGCAGTATGCTTAAAAGTAGTGAGGATTCGCTCACAATACAGCTCAACGGCGGTGGACCAATTGGTAAGGTTGTTGCCGTTGGTGACGGAAATGCAAACGTTAAAGGTTATGTTGGAAATCCCCTTGTTGACCTTCCCTTAAACGAAAAAGGAAAGCTTGACGTAGGTGGCGCAATCGGACGCGAAGGTATGCTCGGCATAGTGCGTGACCTCGGACTTAAAGAGCCTTATGTAGGTCAGGTTCCGCTTGTAAACGGCGAAGTTGCGGAAGACCTTACACAGTATTATGCAACAAGTGAACAGCTTCCGACAGCAGTAGCACTCGGTGTTCTGGTTGATGTCGACTACACAATCAAGGCGGCAGGCGGATTCATCCTCCAGGTGCTTCCCGGTGCGTATGATGAAGATATCGACAACGTCGAAAAAACAATCGCATCACTTTCATCGGTTACACAGCTCCTTGACGAAGGTAAAACTCCCAAGGATATCGTGGAACATTTGCTCAGTGACTATGAAATTGAGTATTTCGACGATGTTCCCACAAAGTATGAATGTGACTGCTCTCGTGAAAGAACGGACCGCGCGCTTATAAGTCTCGGAAAAGACGAACTTACAAAGATTATAAACGAGGATGGCAAGGCGCAGATTACTTGTCATTTCTGCGATAATGTGTATGATTACACAAAAGAAGAATTGGAAAATCTTCTCGAAGAAGCAAAATAATTACAGAGCCAAGAGATATTTCTCTTGGCTTTTGTTGACAAAATACATTGGAATAATGTATAATATTATAGATTATTTTTTAAGTATAAAATTACAGAATTTAAACTGTATGGAGGAATAAAAATGAAAAACTTAACCTCAAAAGAACTCAGAATAGCATGGAAAGAGTTTTATAAGGAAAGAGGACATGCCGACGCAGGTACAGTTTCTCTTATTTCTGATGGTGCAACAGGCGTTCTTTTCAATGTTGCAGGTATGCAGCCTCTTATGCCTTACCTTCTCGGTGCGCCTCATCCTTCAGGAAGTACACGCCTTTACAACGTTCAGGGCTGTGTAAGAACTAACGACATCGACTCTGTTGGCGATACATCACACGTTACTTTCTTCGAAATGATGGGTAGCTGGTCACTCGGCGACTACTTCAAGAAAGAGCGTACACAGTGGAGTTATGAACTTCTCACTCAGGTTTTCGGTTTCACACCCGATAAACTTGCTGCAACTGTATTTGAAGGCGACGAAAACGCTCCTCGCGATACAGAAACAGCAGAGTGTCGTATTGCTTCAGGTTTCAAACCTGAAAATATCTATTTCCTTCCCGCTGACGATAACTGGTGGGGACTTGAATACGGTCCTTGCGGTCCCGACAGCGAAATGTTCTACATCAACGACTGCGCACCCTGCGGACCTGATTGTCGTCCCGGTTGTGACTGTGGTAAATACATAGAACTCGGTAACGACGTATTTATGCAGTACGAAAAGAAGCAGGATGGTCAGATTGTTGAACTCAGCAAGAAAAACGTAGATACAGGCTGGGGTCTTGAAAGAATACTCGCATTCCTTAACGGTACTTACGATGTATATCGTACAGACGTTTTTGAAAAGGCTATTGCATATCTTGAAGAAAAGTCACAGAAAAAGTATAAGGAAGACGAAGAAATCACAAAAGCAATGCGTATCGTTGCTGACCATATCCGTACAGCAACAATGCTTATCGGTGACGAAGCGAAGCTTACTCCATCAAACATCGGTCAGGGCTATATTCTCCGCCGTCTTATCCGCCGTGCAGTAAGATATGCGCGCTCTCTTAACCTTGGTACAGAGAACCTCAAGGATTTGAGTCTTATCTATATAAACGATATATATGCAGAAGCATATCCGCTTCTTGTTGCTAATACAGATTTCATTCTTACCGAACTTACAAAAGAATGTAACAAGTTCGCAAATACTGTTGAAAAGGGTATGAAAGAGCTTAACAAGGTTCTTGCATCTCTTACAGCAAGCGGTAGCAAAATGATGGATGGTGCTACAAGCTTCCGTCTTTACGATACTTTCGGTTTCCCGATTGAACTTACTGTTGAAATGGCAGCAGAAAATGGCTTTGAAGTTGATGTTGAAGCTTTCAACGTAGCATTCAAGGAACATCAGGATAAGAGCCGTTCAGTAGCGAAGAACGTTATGAAGAGTGGTCTTGAAGAGACAACAGAAGCTACTATCAAGCATCATACAGCAACACATCTTCTCAATGCGGCTCTCAAGAAGGTTCTTTCTCCCGATACTCATCAGCGCGGTTCAAAAATCTCTGAAGATAAGTTCAGATTTGACTTCAACTGCGACCACAAGCTCACAGACGAAGAACTCAAGAGCATCGAAGACCTTATCAATTCTTGGATTAAGGAATCTATCGAGGTTAAGTGGGAAGAAATGCCCAAGATGAAGGCTGTGGAAGTTGGTGCAGAACACGAATTCATCGACAAATACCCCGATATTGTAAAGGTTTACACAATCGGCGATGTTTCAAAAGAAATCTGTACAGGTCCTCACGTAGGAAATACATCAGAACTCGGAACATTTAAGATTCTTAAAGAAAAATCAAGCTCAAGCGGTGTTCGCCGTATCGAAGCAAAGGCAGAATAATAAAAAAATGAAAAAAGGAAAGACCAAGGTCATCGACCTTGGTCTTTTTTTGTTGCGTTTATTATCAAATTAATGAAATCAGATAGTAGCATCTGTCCCTTGTGTAATCAATCAATGTTGAATTTCTTGCCAAAGGTGCTGCCGTACCGCCGGCAAACTCGGCTGCGGCTGCTTCTGCCGCACTTTCTTTTATCTCAATCCAGGCACGTTCATCAGCCTTCAGTGCTTCAAAGTCGCTCTTGGACATTGTGTTTTTGTGGTATTTATAAATATCGTTCAAAAGCGCGTCCCATTTTTCCGCCACAATCCCTGATTCAATATTCATATCAGTCTGTGTCATCGCGGTATCCAGATTAGCATTGGAGTAATTTTCAATTACAGATGCCCTTTGGTAAAAGTTCTCTCTTGCGCTTTGCTTTTTCTGTTCCTCTGCATTAACGACAGGAGCACTTGGGGGAGCTTCAACAACGGTCTCCTCTTGAACAACAGGTTCCTCTTCTTGTGTAACGGGGGTGTTTTCCGAATCCTCGGATTCCTCTGCTTCTTGTTCGGACTGCTTGGCGATTGCTTCAAGGAGCATATCTTTTAATTCCTCGGAATCTGTTACTTCAATCCCTTGCTCAAGGGTTTTAATCGCTGCTTCAAAGTCGCCCTCGGACATTTGCTCTTGAGCAATGTCTATGTATGCCTGCACTGTCGGAGAGATTGTTTCCTCTGTTCGGCAAGCGATTAAAGATAAAGAAAGTGACAAAACCAATATAATAACTGCAAATTTTTTCATAAAATCACCTCTTGAATATTATAACATTTTTATTTCGTGATTGCAATAGAGTTTGTGCGGGGGCAGGTTTGAGACCTGCAATCAGTTCGGCAAAATATCGAACTCATCCCTCGTAGCGGTGCCCGACATCTGCCCTCGGCGGCATAGCCACCTCGTCATCTGTCTACCGCTATCGCAACTCGCACTCCCTTCATCCGCCACCGGCGGCGGTCTTGCTCGTTGCCCAAAGCAGGAACCTGCTTTGTTCGCGCTTTCGCAGGTTCAAGTCGCTCCAAACCAAAAACAAAGCCCCCTACGAAAGTAGAGGGCTTTGTTTTTGGTCGGAGTGACAGGACTTGAACCTGCGGCATCCTGCTCCCAAAGCAGGCGCGCTACCAGCTGCGCTACACCCCGTTTTATTATTGAGTATCGTCCAAAGCAGGAGCGCTACATTTTTGCGCTACACCCCGAAGGACATCCAACATTGTGAATTATAATATAAAACTTGTGAAAAATCAAGCGAATTTTGCGCCTTGACAAAAACTTTTCTTACTTTTAACAGTTTTGAAACAATTTTTTTGAAAACTGGAATGATATATTACAAAATATTGTGGTAAAAAATGCCTGTTTTACCATATTTAGATAATGTTTGAGCCGTAATAAAAAATTTGCCCAAACCTCAAAAAATTTTAAAAAAAGTATTGCAATCCCATTGAAAGTATAGTAAAATATACTCAAAGTGTAGGAAAGTGTACCAAAGTGCAAGAAAGTGGAGGTGATTTGAATGTTCTTGGGCAAATACTCACACAATATTGACGCAAAGGGACGAGTTATCATTCCCGCAAAATTCCGCGAGCAGCTCGGTGAACAATTCATCATCACCAACGGCTTTGAAGGATGCTTGTTTGTTTACCCCATGGGCGAATGGGAAGAACTTTCAGCAAGTCTTTCAAAACTTCCTTCTAATCAGAAGAGCGCACGTTACTTGCAGAGAACTTTCCTTTCAGGAGCTGCCGAGGCTGAACCCGACAAACAGGGTAAGGTTTTAATCACACCGCCGCACCGTGAATATGCAGGCCTTTCAAAAGAGGTTGTAATAATCGGTGTAAGTAAGCGTGTCGAAATCTGGGATGCTCAGCGTTGGGCTGAATATACTCAGAACGAGGAAGAAATGTCTGTTGAAGAAGCAGCAGAATCCCTCGAAGAAATCAGCTTCTAACAGGAGGAGTAAACGTGGAATTCAACCATGTTACAGTATTACTGAACGAAACGGTAGACAGTCTTGATGTAAAAAAAGGCGGTGTATATGCCGACTTTACATTAGGCGGTGGCGGACACACTTCGCTCATTCTTGAGCGTGGCGGCAAGGTTGTCGGAATAGACCGCGACATTACAGCCATTGAAAATGCAAAGCGCCGTTTTGAAGGACAAGACTTCACCCCTGTGCACGACAACTTTTCAAATATTACAAACATAGCAAAAAATCTTGGCATAGAAAAATTTGACGGCATCATAGCAGATTTGGGAGTATCTTCTCCGCAATTAGATGAGCCGGAACGTGGCTTTTCATATATGCATGACGCGCCACTTGATATGCGTATGGATAACCGCGACACCCTCACCGCGCGTGATGTCGTAAATACATATTCATCCGAAGAACTTTTCAGAATAATCTCCACGTATGGAGAGGAACGCTGGGCAAGCAGAATCGTCAATTTCATAATCGAACAAAGAGCGAAAAAAGAAATTGAAACAACGTTTGAGCTTGTAGATATAATAAAGGCCGCAATCCCCCTTTCAGCAAGAAAGGACGGACCCCATCCTGCGAAAAGAACTTTTCAGGCAATCAGGATAGAGGTCAACGGCGAGCTTGCAATTCTGGAACAAGCTGTGCGCGACGGCGCAGAACTTCTTAAAAAAGGCGGAAGAATGAGCATCATTACTTTCCACAGCTTAGAGGACAGAATTATAAAGCAGACATTCGCAGCTCTTGAAAAAGGATGCACTTGTCCGAGGGAATTCCCTGTATGCGTATGCGGGCAAAAACCCATGGTTAAAAGTGTAATGAGAAAACCTCTCTTGCCGTCTGAAAAAGAGCTTAACGAAAATCCCCGGGCACGTAGCAGTAAATTAAGAACTATTGAAAAAATACTTTAATAGGAGTAAACCTGATGTACACACACGGTTCAAGTGCGCTGAAAACTGAATATTACACAGCTGACGCACCCGTGGAACGTATGTCAGCGGAAGAACGTGCGAAGAAGAGAGCTGCTTTAAAGAAAGCTAAGGCAATGAAGAAAAGAGCAGTTGCAGCTATTACCCTCGCTTTCTTGATGGCTTTCACAGTGCTTTTGAGATATGCAGCAATAACAGAAGAATACAGCAAACTTACCGGCGCTCGTGAAGAACTTGAACTCATCAGCGCAAAGGTAGTTGAAACAAAGGTTCAGGCAGAGGGCGACATGGACCCCAAGAGAATCGAAAAGGAAGCAGAACGTCTTGGACTCAGACCTCCACTTAAAGATCAGGTTCAGTACATTTCGCTCGGAAACTCTGACAACGGCGAAGTGCTGAAGGTGGAAGAGCCCAGCGGTTTTACTGCGTTTATAAACCGTATATCGGTCATACTGGAATACTTATACTAATATAATAAAGGGAAGTGGCGATGATAAATTTTGCCAAATCCCTTTTTGCGTTTATTAAATATGGAAAGGAGAACAGCAAAAATGAATAAAGCGATGATTGGAAAAAGAATAAAATTGATGTTGTACCTCTTTTCTTTTGGCGTAATGATACTTGTTATGAAGCTTGCATGGGTGCAGTTTGTAAAAGGTGACGAATACAGTAAACTTGCCGCAGAACAGCAAACACGTGACAGCATAATTACCGCAAAACGCGGAAGTATTTATGACCGCAACATGAAGGTTCTCGCGCAAAGTGCATCTGCAGAGCGCGTTACCATAAACCCCAAACAGATAGCTCAGCTTAAAAACGGCGAGAAGGTTGTAGATGCTCTTGTAGGCATTCTCGGTGCTGACGAGGCGTTTGTCCGCAAACAGTTGAGCCGAACCCAAATGCAGTCTGTTGTTATTGCTAAACAGGTGGAAAAAAGCATAACAGACCAGCTCCGTGAAAAAAATATAACAGGCATTTATTTTGAAGAGGATTCCAAGCGCTACTATCCGTATGGTTCTTTGGCAGCGCAGGTTATAGGCTTTACAGGTAGCGATAATCAAGGTCTTGAAGGTCTTGAAAACGTACTTGATGCCCAACTTCGCGGTATTGATGGCAGAATCGTTGCAGCAAAAGACGTTGCAAACAACGAAATGCCTTATAAGTATGAAAACTATATCGAGGCACAGGACGGAAAAGGTGTAGTGCTGACGATTGACGAAACAATACAGAGATATACAGAAAAGCATCTCCAGCAGGCGTACGAGGAAAATCTTCTCGGAAATGGTGGCGCAGCTATAGTAATGGACCCCAATACAGGTGAAATTCTTGCTATGGCAGTAGTTCCCACATACGACCTGAATGCTCCGAGAGTAATAACCGATCAGCTCTTATTGGATCAGCTGATGGAGATGGAGCTCAGCGAAGAAGAATACGACAAAGCATATTCTGCCGCCGTTACAAAAATGTGGAGAAACAAGGCGGTTGTTGACTCTTACGAGCCCGGTTCTACATTCAAAACAATAGTAGCTGCCGCCTCTCTTGAAGAAGGTGTGGCAACAGCAAACGATGTTTTTGACTGTAGCGGTTCACGCCAGGTGGCAGACCACCGAATTCACTGTTGGCATCATGCAGGTCATGGTCAGCAGACCTTCTCTCAAGGACTTATGAATTCATGCAACCCATTTGTTATGGAACTTGGTTCAAGACTTGGTTCAGCCAGATTCCAAAAGTATTTTCAGGCGTTCGGACTTACCGAAAAAACAGGTTTCACAATCCCCGGCGAATCTGCAGGAACATTCCACAGCAAAATGGGACCTGTAGAACTTGCAACATCATCATTCGGTCAGACATTCACCGTAACACCGCTTCAGATAATAAGCGCGGTTTCAGCCGTTGTAAATGGCGGAAACCTTATGAAGCCCAGAATCATAAAAGCATATACAGATTCTGACGGCAAGATAACACAGACTTTTGAACCTGAAATTGTAAGAAATGTTATTTCAACCGAAACAAGTTCAGCAATGCGTGGCATGATGGAACGTGTAGTATCCGAAGGTACAGGTAAAGGCGGATACGTAGAAGGTTTCCGTATCGGCGGAAAAACAGGTACAAGTGAAAAGCTTCCTCGTGGAAGCGGAAAGTATATAGCATCCTTTGTTGGTGTGGCTCCGGCAGATAATCCCCAGGTTGTATGCCTTCTTCTACTGGATGAACCCAATGCAGGTGCAACAGGCGGTGGCGCAATAGCTGCTCCGGCAGTAGGCCGAATTTTAGAAGATATTCTTCCTTATCTTGGCTACGAACCGCAGTATACAGAAGAAAATGCAGAAAAAATATCTGTTACAGTTCCCAACATTGTAGGGCTGACTACAGAAGAAGCTCTTAAGAAACTTGACGCTATCGGCCTTAAGATAGACCCCAAGGGTAACGGCGAAAAGATAGGAAGTCAGGTTCCGGAAGCAGGAACAAAGCTTCATAAAGGAAGCGTGGTTATTGCCTATACTCAGGCTGAAGAAAAGAAAGGCACAGTAATCGTTCCCAATGTGGTGGGTATGAATTATCAGAATGCAAAGACCGCGATAGAAAACGCGAAACTTGTGATGAAACTTGATTCATCAACTCCTGCTGATGCAAGCTCGGCGGACTATATTGCTGCAACGCAAAGTCCCGGAGCAAATGCAGAAGTTGCGGAGGGAACGGCAATTTATGTAAAATTCGTCAAACGCGAAACAGACTGACGGAGGTGCGAAATGACATTAAAAGAACTTATAAAAGACATTGATTATAGTGTTTGTGGAAACGAAGAAATCGAAATAAAAGGAATTGCCTACGACTCGAGAAAAGTTGAGGAAGGATACCTTTTTATTGCGATAAAAGGTTTTGAAACAGACGGACATAAATACATCGAAAGTGCGGTTAAAAATGGTGCCGTAGCGGTTCTTGGAGAAGATGACATCGATGGTGACTTCACATATATAAAGGTAAAGGATTCAAGAAGAGCTCTCGCAATCTGTGGAGCACAGTTTTACGACCATCCTGAAAGAAAACTCAAAATAATAGGAATCACAGGTACAAACGGAAAGACCACAACATCGTATCTTATCAGACAGATACTTATGATGAAGGGGCTTCGTTGCGACCTTATTGGTACAAATCAGATAATCGTAGGAGAAGAAACTGTTGAAAGCAGCCGTACGACTCCCGAATCTCTGGACCTTTTCGAGCTTTTTGGAAAAATGGCACAATCAGGCGGAGAATATGTGGTAATGGAAGTTTCAAGTCATTCGCTTGATCTTGACCGTGTATATGGCGTGGAGTTTGAAACCTCGGTTCTTACAAACATTACACAAGACCATCTGGACTTCCATAAGACAATGGAAAATTATGCGAAAGCAAAGGCAAAGCTTTTTGCTGTCAGCAAGTCTTGTGCGATCAATCTTGACTCTGATTATGCTGATTTGTGCGTAAATAGTGCAAAGGGCGACGTGTTGACATATTCAATAAAAAAGGATTCGCTTATTCATGCTCAAAATATAGAAATGAGCGAGCGTGGCGTAATTTTTAATATAAAGAGAAACGGCGAAGAAGCAAAAATGCGTCTTGGAATCCCCGGAGAATTTTCAGTGTATAATGCACTTTCCGCTATTTGTGCTTGTATGAATATCGGTATGGAAACCGAGGATATCCAAAAAGGTTTAGTTCTTGCAAAAAGCGTAAAAGGACGAATAGAGGTTGTTCATACAAACACCCCCTATACAGTTATAATAGACTATGCGCATACTCCTGACGGACTTCAGAACATCATTTCGGCGGTGAGAGCATTTGCAAAAAACAAGGTTATAACCGTGTTCGGATGTGGTGGAAACAGAGATGCTTCCAAACGTCCCAAAATGGGTGCGGTTGTAGAAGAACTTTCAGACATTGCAATTGTTACCAGTGATAATCCGAGATGCGAAAAACCCGAAGATATCATAAAAGACATTCTTGCAGGGATGAAAAAGGATAATCACACTGTTGTCGTGAACAGACGCGACGCAATAAAACATGCAATGCAAATTGCGCAGAAAGACGATATTATTGTCCTCGCAGGAAAAGGTCATGAGACCTATCAGGAAATTGACCATATAAAACACGATTTTGACGAACGCGTTATTGTTAAAGAAATTCTTGCGGAGTAATCACTTTGGATTAAAAGAGGTATCAAACTATGTGGATAAAGGCGTGTATAATAAGCTTTTTAATAACAGCAATAGCAGAACCTGTCTTAATACCGTTTTTAAGAAAACTTAAATTCGGTCAGACAATTCTTGAAGATGGCCCGACATGGCACGAGAAAAAGCAGGGAACTCCCACTATGGGTGGAATGGCGTTCATACTGGCAACAGCAGTAGCATCGCTCTTCTTTATTCGTGATATTCGTGGCGGAGCAATTCTTCTTTGCGGTATCCTTTTCGGCGTTATAGGCTTTATAGACGATTATATTAAAGTTGTAAAAAAACGTAACAAGGGTTTCTCTGCAAAGCAGAAGTTCCTTGCTCAAACAATAGTAAGCCTTGCGTACGCCGCATTCTTATATTTCGCGTTTGAGCAGACAGCAACAAAAATCCCTTTCACTGGCATAAGTCTTGATCTTGGTATCTTCTATATTCCGTTTGTGATGCTTGTGCTTCTTGCAACAACGAACAGCGCAAACCTTACCGATGGATTGGACGGCCTTGCCGCAAGCGTCGGAAGTATAATTGCACTTTTCTTTGCTATTGCGTTGGCAAGCTTTGAAAAAGAAGGAAGCGCTATAGCAGGCGCGCTTGCAGGCGGTCTTTTAGGCTTTTTAATCTATAATGCATATCCTGCAAAAGTTTTCATGGGTGACACAGGAAGTCTTTTCATCGGTGGTGTCATCTCTGCAGTTGCAATCAGTGCAGGTATGGAACTTTTCATAATTATCTCGGCTTTTGTATTTCTTTTTGAAGCGCTCAGCGTAATTATACAGGTAGGCGTATATAAGAAAACAAAAAAACGTGTATTTAAAATGGCTCCTGTACATCATCATTTTGAAATGAGTGGGTGGAAGGAAACAAAAATAGTGGCTGTTTTCAGCCTTATCACATTAATTCTTTGTGCTATTTGTTATGTAGCACTTTAAAAATCTGAAATCAGGGAGGAACAAAAATGAAGAGTAAAATAACTCCAAAAGGGAGAAGCGGTAAAGTTGATTTCGTGCTTCTTTTTATAATAATGAGTATTATGCTCTTCGGTTTTGTTATGCTCTTTTCTGCAAACGCTCCAAAAGCGGCCGACGGTGGCATATATATGGTGTTGTTAAAACAGGGCGGATATTGCTTGTTCAGCGTGATAATGATGGTGATAGCTATGAAGTTCGATTATCATCGCTATAGTCTGCACAGCAAAAAAATATTTGTAATTACAGCTATCATAATGGGTGCCGTTCCCTTGATCGGTATCATGTCACACGGTGCTACAAGACAGATTTCGCTTGGTCCTGTCAGCTTTCAGCCGTCGGAATTTGCAAAAGTAGCTATGGTTTTGTTTTTTGCATCATTCCTTTCGGATCCCAAAACACAAAACATCACAAGCGACAGAAAAAATATATTGACGGCATTTGGATATCTGGGAATCATATGTTTCACCTGCTATATACAAAGACATCTTTCCGCGACAGTTGTTATAGCTCTCATTATCGCAATGATGATGTACGTGGCAGGATTAAGTTACAGAGTAATAGCTACAGTCGGAATTGCTGGTCTGATTTTGATTGCATTTGCAACATTTAAAACAGGTTACCGTTTTGACCGTTTGCTTGCACTTTGGGACCCGTTCAAATACAAACAGGGTATCGGCTGGCAGATAGTTCAATCTCTTTTTGCCGTTGGTAGTGGCGGTATGTTCGGACTTGGCCTTGGTCAGTCAAGACAAAAATACAACTACCTTCCCGAAGCACAAAACGACTACATCTATGCAATTGTGTGCGAAGAACTCGGATTTATCGGAGGTATCGTGGTAATTGCCCTTTTCGTGCTTTTCGTATGGCGAGGTATGACAATTGCCCTCAGGGCGAAGGATAAACTCGGAATGCTTACGGCGTTCGGTATAACAAGCATCATCGGCTTGCAGATGCTTATAAATATCGGCGTTGTGCTTTCAATCATTCCTTCAACAGGAATGCAGCTCCCGCTTTTCAGCTCGGGTGGCTCTTCAATGATCGCGACAATGTGGGGAATGGGAATTCTCCTTAATATATCTAAAACAAGCAGAATCAAAAAAATATAAAAAGGATGCTTTGAATATGCGTGTATTACTTACAGGTGGCGGAACAGCAGGTCATATCAATCCTGCGATTGCAATTGCAAATTATATAAAAGAAAAAGAAGATGGAAGCGAGTTTCTTTTTGTCGGAACACAGCGAGGCTTGGAAAAAACCCTTGTGCCCAAATGTGGCTATGAAATTAAGTTTATTGATGTTATGGGCCTTCGCAGAAGTCTCAGTGTAGAAAACTTAAAAGTTCTTGTAAATTATATCAAGAGCATACGAGATGCAAAACGCATCATAAAAGAATTCAAACCCGATGTTGTCGTGGGTACAGGCGGTTATGTTTGCGCACCCGTAATAAAGGCGGCAGCAGCACTTAAAATCCCGACTCTCATTCACGAACAGAATGTTTTCCCCGGACTTGCAATAAAGATGCTTTCCAAAAAAGCAGACATTACTGCAATAAGCTTTTCTGAAACGGAAAGCATGATGAGTGCTAAGAAAATGATTCTTACAGGAAATCCGTTAAGACCAAACCTTTTTGAAAAACACGATATTGATGTGCTTCGCGCACAGTGTGGGTTTGATGAAAAACCGATAGTTCTTATGTTTGGTGGGTCTCTCGGTGCGGAAAAGATTAATCAGGCACTTGTAGAAATGATTGCAGAAAACAAGATTCAGTCTTTCAATCTTATTGCGTCTACAGGAGAGAGACACTTTGAAGAAGTGAAGAAAACCCTTTCTGAAAAAGGCGTTGACATTGAAAAGCTTAAAAATATAAAAGTATTGCCCTATATCTATAATATGGAAGAAATCTTTTTTGCGGCAGATGTAGTTGTCGGAAGAGCAGGTGCAATCACAGTCAGCGAAATTACGGCTCTCGGAAAGGCGGCAGTACTTATCCCGAGTCCGTATGTGGCACATAATCATCAGGAATATAATGCCAGATATCTTGAAAAGAACGGCGCGGCAAGAGTTGTGCTTGAAAACGAGGTCAGCGGAGGAAAAATCGCTGAAGAAATAAGCTTGATTCTGAAAGATGAACAAGCCTTGAAAGAAATGAAAGAATCCTCGAAAAAAATAGGTATAGAGGACGCTTGCGAAAAAATTTACAGTTGTATTAAAGAGCTGTTATAACAATAACCGCCCCTACAGCATACTATGTTGATGTAGGGGGTGTAGGGTTGGATAAATACATAGTAAATGGTGACAGAAAACTCTCGGGAAGGGTGCGTGTTCACGGTGCAAAAAATGCGGTTTTGCCTATAATGGCGGCATCTGTTCTGGCGGGAGACAAATGTAAAATTTACGATTGCCCTGATCTTAGTGATGTAAGAAATACTATAAAAATTCTTTCTGAATTAGGTTGCACGGCAACCCTTTCGGGAGATGTGCTGGAGATAGATTCGACAACTATCAATGCCTGGGAAATTTCCGAGGAATTGATGCGCGAGATGCGAAGCTCTATAATTTTTCTTGGTGCACTTGCCGCTAAAATGGGAAGGGCGAGATTATGCTCTCCCGGTGGATGCGAACTGGGAAATCGCCCCATTGATCTGCATCTTAAATCGCTCAGGCAATTAGGTATTGAAATCCGGGAAGAAAACGGCTTTATCGAAGCTGTTTCTGACCATATGCATTCGGCAGATATACATCTTGATTTTCCGAGTGTAGGTGCAACTGAAAATATCGTTCTGGCGGCAGTACTCATTCATGGAGAAACTACTATATCAAACGCCGCAAAAGAGCCTGAAATCATTGATTTATGTGACTTTTTATGTAAAATGGGTGCGAATATAGAAGGTGCGGGAACCGAATTTATTCGCATAATCGGAACAGCGCATCTTCGTGGCGCGGAACACAAGGTTATTCCCGACAGAATTGTTGCGACGACTCTTATGTGCAGTGCTATGACCACAAAAAGCGAAATCGAGCTTTTGAATGTACGCAATGAGCATCTTGGTGCGGTGGTGTCGCTTCTGCGTGATTGTGATGCCAAAATAGAATTTTTTAAAGATAAAATGTATATCCGTGCGCCGGAAAAAATAAAAAGTGCGGATATGATAAAAACACAGGTTTATCCCGGGTTTCCGACCGATGCGCAATCTCCGGTTATGGCAATGTTGTGCTTTGCGCAGGGAACCAGCGTGATTGTGGAAAATATATTTGACAGCCGATATAAAATAATCCCCGAGCTGTGCAATATGGGAGCCGATATTCTTCAGGACGGCAGAGTAGCAGTTGTAAAAGGATCAAAGCTTTGCGGAGCTCATGTCAGGGCTATGGATCTTCGCGGTGGTGCAGCTCTCACAATTGCGGCGCTGGGTGCAAGTGGGCAAAGTGAAATTTCGGGAGTCAATTATATTGAACGCGGTTATGTCAATTTAGATGCTATGCTCAGAGAATTAGGCGCTGATATTATAAAGATAAAATAACTTGCAGATAAAGGAGGCAGGACAATGAGAAAGAAAATGAAAAAACGCCATAGAAAGCAACTCGCTTTTTTAGTTGCATTAGTGCTTGTGGCATCAGTTATGGCAATTGTGTTGCTTACTCCTGCCTTTAACATAAGTAAAATTGAAGTTTACGGAAATTCTGTTCTGAAAGATGAACAAATTATCCAGGCAAGCGGAATTGTAAAAGGTATAAATATCTTTGAAATGTCCGTGAAGGAATCAAAAAACAACATTAAATCTCTCGGATATGTTGAGAGCGTAAAAATAAAACGCTCGCTTCCCTCAACCGTTAAAATAACAATAGTGGAAGAGGTGGGCGTCGCATATCTTAAGGCGGAAGACGGTTTCGTTATAATTGCGGCGGATGGACGCTGTATCGATATAAACGACGGTACAGATGGAAAAAATGCCGCAAAAACGCCTGACCTTCCTCTTGTTAAAGGTATGAAAAATGTCAAGTACAAAGTCGGAAAAACAATAACAACTGAAAACAAAGTGCAGTTTGAAGCTCTTACGGCATGCCTGCACGAGTTTTCAAAGAATGATTATGTTTTCAACATGCGCGAGATTGATATGACAGATATCACGGACATAAAATTCTACTATTACAGCAAGGATTTGTGCGTGACGGTGGGAACTACTGATATGATTGACTATAAGATGGAATGTTTCGGCAGATATCTCGAGGAAGTTGACGCCCGACCGACAGGACATATAAACCTTAATTATGTCAAAAATAATCAGGTGATACATACTCCGCTTGAAGAGGAAAAACCAAAAGAAGAAAAAGCAGAATAAAATTATCAACAAATGAAAAAAACTTCTTGAAAAAAACACTGTTTAGGTGTATTATAATAGTATATAATCGTGTTTGATATATCCATATTACACATAGAGGAGGAGTTCCAATGAGAATGGAATATGCAGCAGAGCTGGGTTTAGCTCAGAAAATTAAAGTTGTCGGTGTAGGCGGCGGCGGAAACAACGCTGTTAACCGAATGGTAGAAGCAGGCATTAAAGGCGTTGAATTTATTGCAGTAAATACAGATAAGCAGGCACTTACAAAGAGCCATGCCAGCCAGAAGATTCAGATTGGAGACAAGCTGACTAAGGGCCAGGGCGCAGGCGGTAAGGCTGAAATCGGCAGAAAGGCTGCTGAAGAAAGCCGTAGCGAAATCGAACAGGTTCTTAAAGATGCAGATATGGTATTCGTAACTGCAGGTATGGGCGGCGGCACAGGTACAGGTGCAGCTCCTGTTGTTGCAGGTATTGCAAAGGAACTTGGCGTTCTTACTGTAGCAATCGTTACAAAGCCTTTCGGTTTTGAAGGCAGAAGAAGAATGATTCAGGCTGAAGAAGGCGTTGAACAGCTTCGCGGAAACGTTGATACTCTTGTAGTAATCCCCAACGACAGACTTCTTGATATCAGCAACAATAACACAAGTCTTCTTGATGCATTCAAGGATGCTGACGAAATTCTTCGTCAGGGCGTACAGGGTATTTCTGACCTTATCGTAGGTGCAGGTATCATCAATGTTGACTTTGCTGACGTTACAACTGTAATGAAGGATGCAGGTCTTGCTCATATGGGTATCGGTCGTGCAAGCGGTGAAAACCGTGCAGAAGTTGCTGCAAGAATGGCTATTGAAAGTGCTCTTCTTGAAACAACAATCGACGGTGCAACAGGCGTTCTCATCAACATTATCGGTGGTAGCAGCCTTAACCTTCACGAAACAAACGCTGCAGCTAACCTTATCGGCGATTGCGTAGATGAAGATGCAACAGTTATCTTCGGTGCAGCTATTGATGAAAGTCTTGAAGACGATATTATCATCACTGTTATCGCAACAGGTCTTGAAGGCAAGAAGAAGGAAAAGGACGGATTCTTTGCTACAATCGGTGGCGAAGACGGAGAACTTGAAATCCCCGGCTTTTTGCAGAAGCCCAATTTTGATTAAGGAGTTTTGTTGTGGAATTTTTAGATAAAGTAAAAAAAGTTGCAACTGATGTTGCCGTTGCTTCAAGCAAACAGAGTAAAAAACTTTATTCAATTGCAAAGCTTAACCTTGAAGTTGTTGAAAAGCAGAATAGCGTAAAAAACCTTTATAAAGAAATTGGTTTTGAAGCGTACAAGGCTTTCCAGAGTGGTCTTGATGTGAAAGAGGCTATTCTTCCTCTTCTTCAGAAAATTGACTCTATCGAGGAAAAGATAGCAGTTATCCGCAAAGCGATTGATGATGTAAAAAATACGGAAGAAGTAGGCGTTGAAGACACTCCTGTTTCCGACAGCGAAGCAGTTGAAGCAGATGTCTATGACGGACAGAGTGAGTATGTAGAATCTGAAACAGAGCCTGTTGAGCCCGTTTAATTGGGGGTTGTATTCTAATGATAGCGATTTGTCCTCATTGTAGAAAAAGAGTGAGATTCTCTTTTTGGAGATTAAACGCAATGAGTCTCCAATGTCCCGTATGTCGTTCATTTATCTATGAAAAGTACAGAGGGCTTGAGGCACTTATAGTAATAGCCGGTTTGGGTGTTTCTGCTTTTGCAGTTATGTATCTGAGCTTGAAACTGTACTTTATCCCGATTCTTTTTCTGTTGGTGGCTATCGCGGGATACATGATACGCTTTGTATATATTTGGCTTCATAATCTTAGAAACGAAAACATATACTAATAAAAAAGTCATACGAAATTATTGAACTGCACCATTTTGTGCAGACAGAACAAAAAAGACATTATTGTAGTGTAATTTAATATTAAGCAACATGCTGACTTCGTTTTTCAAACGGGGTCAGCTTTGTTTTAAGTTGTATTCTTTCATTGTTGTAAAAGTGT
>JAZREK010000003.1:0-9225 GCA_045660765.1 Clostridia bacterium | reverse complement strand
CGTTTAAGACAAGAAACAAAAATGGCGGAATACTTTCGTATTTCGCCATTTTTTTGCGTAGTATCAACGGAAAAGATCAGTCTAAAACCAATTCATCCCTATGTGAACGCCGCTAAAGGCGTATCTTTTTTGTTTAATTATAAAAGCATCGGTTTTATACTAAACCGATGCTTTTAATTTATTTCTTTATTTTCTTTGTTGTCTGTTTCAATGCCCAGACACTGAGGAAATAGAAAGCAATGATAAATACGATAAGAATCATCCAACGCATCAGAATATCTCCGCCGCCACCACTATACATATCTATATCAGTGTCAGGAATAGAATTGATTGTCAAATCTCCGGATTCAATACTTAATCCGAACTTATCATACATCTGCTCTGTGACCTGATCTATAGCCTGAGTACCGGCTTTGGACGGGAATTTATTAGTAATATCGCCAATCATACCGAACGTTGACATTCCCCATTTGCTTACAGTAAAGTTTGCAATAGCACTCGCAAACCCTTTAAGTTCAAACAAAACGCCTGCCATAACAAGCTGTACCAGAAGAAGCAGAGGCATAACCGTCATCGCAACGATAGGACTGGGAACAGCTGTTGAAATAACAAATGCCATTGCATCAGACGCGTACATGATAAGGAAGATTGTAATAAGGTAGGAGATAGGACTTCCTTCCATTTTATCTCCGACAAACATCATGAAAACAATAAACACAATAACACTCTGTACCATGCACAAGATAAACTGATAAATAAAGTGTGATGCCATATAAGCCGAGGCACGCAGGGATTTATCAAGTTCGTCTTTAACAATATCGTTTTTCTCTCGGCAAACAAGCTGAATCGAGTTGAATATGCCTATCCATATACAAACACAAATCAAAGAAAAGAAACCTGATTTTGTTCCCTCATAATACTTGAACATGTTTTCCTGGGTGACATACATAACAAGCATCGTAATAATTACGCCGATAAAAACCGAAATAATACTTTCTTTTCGTAATGTTCGGGAAAACTTTTTTGTGTAGATTTTAATCTGCAACAAGGTCATATTATCCATGTCCGTACATCCTCCTGAATTTTTCTACAAACTCATCTGCTCTACCATCTCCGTTTTCAGAAACGGGATTTATGAGTTTAGTGATATCTTTTAGTGCTGTAACACCGAAAAACTCCAAAGCTTCCGGTACAGAACCACAGAAAGCCAATCGTCCGATTCCGTCTCTGTTACTTTTAGCAAGGATGATTATTTTTGTATAAATTCTTTCGGGAGATGGGTAAGAAGCGTAGTTATGAGAAATAAGCATAACCATTTTACCAACGTCAGAAAGCGCTTTAAGGTTATTCATCAATTCCATACCACTCTTCGGGTCAAGACCTGAATCAGGCTCGTCAAGGAAGAATATATTTGCGTCAGTAACAACCTCATTAGCGATAGCTGCACGGCGCTGCTCACCACCGGAAAGCTTTTTGATTTCCATATTAGCCTTACTCTTAAGACCGAGCGAGTCGAGTGTTTCCATTATGAATTGACTTCTTTGTTCTTTCGTGAAAGAACGCTTGCAACGAAGAACACAAGTGTCTGTTACAACATCTATCAGACGCTCTTCTTTTCTTATAGGAAGTGTCTGCGGTACATAAGCTATACTTGAAGTAAGTTCGCCACCGCTTGTGCAACGTCTTCCTCCGATTTGTATAGAGCCTGTTATATCATATTTACCAAGAATTGAGTTCATAAATGTTGATTTACCTGCACCACTACCGCCGATGATAAGTGCAAAATCTCCAACATTTACATCCAGATTAATATCCTTCAAAAGCACCTTCTTGTGCATTTTATCCACAACATGGGTTTCTGCAAGTCTGACTTCCAGACCGGGTTCGGTCACAAGACAGATATTGTATAAGAATGTGCCTTTGTCGTAATAGATGTAATTCTGGTTAATGCGGAAAACGTCTTTACTTCTTATATTGCTTGAAGAAGAAACGAAACGATTATTATAAAAGATATTGCTTCTGCCGGAAACATTTCTTACAGAGCAACCAAATGTCATAATGGTAGCTTCTGCGTTTTGCGCTCTCATCTGTCTGTAATCAAACTCAATAAGATTCTTTGCAGATAAACCAATGGGAAGGACCGTGCCTTTTGCCTTTTCACGACGCCACTTTGAACGCTTGTCGTATGATGTTGAATATACTATTGTAACGGCATTGTCGTGCGCTTTGTTAGGGTCGTGAGTATCAATGCGCAAAACATCGCCATCGTTAAGTCTTATTGGTCTTTCACAAGGATTTACGTTGTGTCTGTAAAGCGTTCCGTTTATGAAAGTGCCATTAAAACTGTCACAATCCTGATAGTAAAATCCGTCAGGACCAACAGTGAATTCACCGTGCTTGCGTGACACGATAGGAGAATCTAACGCTATATCGAGTTTGGTATCGGGAACTTCACGTCCCAATGTCATCTTCTTATCCAAACGCAAAATAGTTGCATCTTTATCTACATCTGTAAAAATAATCAAATAAGCCTGCTTCAAAGCTCCGTGCATTGGAGCAGATGCACCACGCGGAGTGGCTGTTGATCTAATCATCATCAGTTTCACCTTGTTTTATCTTGATTTTAGTCAGTCTTTTTTTCAGTATCTCCTGAAGAATCAACCATTTTTTTACCACCCATATTAATTTTCAATCTGCTTCCTGTAGTTGAAGGGGGTGGAGTCGGAACTGCTTCTGCCTCCGTAACCGGAACTGTATCAGGTGTTGCTGTAGTTCGCGGAGAAGGAGTAGGTGGAGTAGTTGTTTTGTGAGAAGGTGTTGGCGGTATCGTGGTCATTGGTGACGACGAAGGTGCCGGAATATACCTTGTTGCCGATTCGTCAACAGAACTAACTTCAGGTTTGCGAACCGATGCCGAAGAGCCCATGTTGATTTTTAATCTGCTTTTCATTTCGGAAGAAGCAACCCTTGTAGAAGATACTTCTGCCTCGTGAACAGCAGGAGTGGGAGTACTCGGAGCAGAAATAGAAGATTTTCCGCCGAGATTTATTTTTAATCCGCCTCGTTTGGGAGGAGTGGCAACCATTGGTTCAGAATGAACAGGTGAGACAGGAGCACCTGGAGAAGTTGATACAATCCTGCTTCCGCCCAGATATTCCTCAATTTCCATTGCATCTATATTAGCATCCAATGTTGCAAACGGGTCAACAACCATTTTTTTGCCGCCGGTAGAGAGTAGCTCTAAATCCTCGAGCATTTGCTCGGGAGTTTTGTATCTCTTGGCAAGATCGGCGTTACATGCTCGCATAACGATTGATTTTAAATTTTTGCTGCCTCTTGCAGGAGAGGGGAATGCCGCGCCTGAAAGACGTCTTGCAATAGCCTCGTTAAGTGTTGAAGAAACATTTGCAAACGGAAGCTGGCCGTTGTTCAGAAAAACATATAATACAAGCCCGAGGCTGTAAATATCTGATGCTATATCGTAAACTCGCATAGTTGCACTGCGTATTTCGGGTGCAGAGTAGGCAAGAGTACCGATATTCATTGTGTAAAGATCGCAAAAGTCTGATACGATTTTTGCAATACCAAAGTCGCCGAGTTTATAATTACCGTCATCGTCCACAAAAATGTTTTGTGGCTTGATGTCGCGATGAATGATTCCGTGTTCGTTTGCATGTATCAATGCTGTACACATATTTTTTGCAAGACGGATAACTTTTTCTTCGGAAAGTTTTTCATCATCGCGAAGGGATTTTAATTTTTCCATCTTTATCAAGATGTCAATTTCAGACAGATTGCCTTCATCGTCAAAAATCTGACGCTGAGTACTGTCGTGATAATGTACGATGTTGGGGCAGCCTGATAAATCACGAAGTATCTTTATTTCATTAAGTGCATTTTCAGGGATTTTGACTTCGCCACGAAAATTCTTTTGTACTGTAACAATTTTCAGTGCGGCAACTTCGCGAAATCCCATAGCAGTAGATTGTATCTCAAAAACACTGGACATTGCACCCTCGCCGAGAAATTCTCCCGAGTATGTCCAGTTCTCCCATAATGGTTCATAACTTTTTAATCGCTCTTCTACTGTTTTCAAAACCAACACCCCAATGGCTATACATTATAACGTATATTATATCACTCTAGATGCCAAAAAGCAACAAAGACATATATATTTTTACATTTTAGTTGCCGTAAAAAAGAGTTCCGGAAATAATTCCGGAACTCTTTCACTCTGCTGAATTTCTTTTCAGATATTCGCGTGGCGACATATGCATTGTTCTTTTATAAACTTCATTGAATGTTCTTACGGACTGAAACCCACTTTCAAAAGCAGCATCTGTTATTTCACTACCGCTTTCAATAAGCTGATTTGCATAGCTTATGCGAAGCGCATTTATATAGGAATTGAGATTAGTTTCAGCATATTTGGAAAACAAGGTGGAAAGCTTTGTTCTCGAAATACAAAGTTCTTTTGCGATACTATTGACGTTAATATCTTCGAAAAAATGGTTGTTTATATATTCTGTAATAAGATAAAATTCATAACGGCCTTTATTTCCTTTTGTTTCATTTTCGGTCGATGGAAAATGCCTCAATAAAAGGAAATAAAGCGAAGCAGACAGACTTGAAAGAAAAGGATTTTCCGAAAGATTTTTGCAGGGAGGCTCCTTTTCGAGTAAGTCGAAAAGGAAATCAATTTGGCCTGAAAGCCCATCGTGATTTTTAATTTCTTCAGCTGTTATATGTGGTTTTATCGGTTTGATAGGTGTTTTTGTATTCATAATAACGCTGATAGGAAATTGACAAAGGCGTACAAGTGTATCTTCTTTGTCTGACACAAAACTGTGAACAATATATTCGCCCATAAAGACTATATCGCCACGATGCGCATCAATTCTTTTCTTGTCAATGAAGAAAGAACAGCGCTCGGACTTTATCTGACAAATTTCGATTTTTTCATGCCAATGGAATTTGCCGACGCCCAGTTGGGGAGTCATAGTTCTGCAATTTATTTCTGAATACTTTTTTTCACGAAAAATCTCCATAGCATCCTCCAAAAAAATAAGCCAAGGGTAACCCTTGGCTTAAATATAGCATATTTTTTTCTTAAAATCAATTATTCTTTTATGATGTATCTTTCTCCGCCGTTTTCAGCTGATTTAAGAGCAAGTTCAACAAGTTTAATTGCCTCGGCTGACTCTTTGGCAGGGCACTCATCAAGGGGAAGATTATTTATGATACAGTCTGCAAAATAGAGAATTTCGAGATATTTCGTATCTTCACTTTTAAGTGTGTCATAAATGTTTTCAAGTTCGCCATCATTTCTGGAAACTGCAAACATCTTATCCTTGGCGTTGAGGTATATAAAACCATTCTCAAAAGTGATTCTTGTGTATCTCGGGTGGAACTGATTTTTCTTTGTAGCCCAGTCGCACTTGGTGTTTACATAGAACGTGTCATACATGTAATGGATGGATGCACTGAGACATTCAAAATCAGCTGCTGTGCTTACGGAGTTGGGCATACCAAACATCATGTTCATAAGGTCAACATCGTGTACACTAAGGTCGTAGATAGCGCCACCTGAAAGCTTTTTATCAAGGAACCAGCTTTTTGAGGGGACAGCGCCGTTGCGAACGAATTCTGCAAGGAGTGGTTTGCCTAACTCACCGCTTTTTATAATCTCGTAAATTTTTCTGAAAGATGCCGAAAATCTTACACAATGAGCTACCATAAGGTATTTTCCTGTTTCTTCAGAAACTTTGCACATTTCAAGGCAATCATCATATGTAAGAGCCATTGGCTTTTCGCAAAGGACATTGTACCCCATTTTCATTGCCTTGATTGAAAACTCTTTGTGAAGGAAAGTGGGAAGACAAAGGTCGATATAGTCAATTTCGCCCTTTTCACTTTCAAGAAACTCATCAATATTGGTATATCTGCGAATTCCTTCGGGCAAATCTTCGCCGAGATTCATATCACAGCAGGCAACAAGCTGTACAGGACCGTTTTCTCCTGCAATTCTACTATAAGCAGTAATATGAGATTTGCCGACACCGCCAGTACCGATAATTCCGACTTTTAACATAGTTAAGACTCCTTCTTATTTGCATTCAGCCCATTCGTTGAATACTTCAATATCTTCTGTAAGCTGGTCGTGGTGCTTCTGATAAATGCCGATTACACCCATGTCATCAGGCTTTAACTGAGTAAATACTGTTTCGTAAATCTCCTTGATGATTTCGCGTCTTTCTTCTTCAGTTCTTTCAACAAGCGCCTGACCACCGGCGAAAAGCTTGAATGCAATGATAGGCTTATTAACATTTTTAAGAGTATCAAGCATAATCTGTCTGTGAGAGGGCTTGAAGTTAGTACGTGTATAGGTTTTACCCTTACCTGTGATGAAACCACTCTCTGTACCCTCGCGGCCTTTACGGAGGTTGTACATACAAGCCATATAGAAATCAACAGGCCAGTTTTCCTTTTCGCTGAGCTCGATAACTTCAGGATGATGTGTGCCGATACCGAATTTAATATCTGTATCCTTGATTACATCCTTGATGGTTTCAATCATTTCGTGGATTTCGCCGAAACGCTCTTCCTCAAATCTGATATCCATAAATGTACCTGAAAGATATACACCGAGAGGGTTGAGCTCAAGCACCTTCCACATCATACTCTTTGCTGCTGCAACGCATGTAAGCATCGGAGGATAAAGCTGGAAAATAAAGTTCAGCTTGCCACCTCTTAATCTGTAATGAGAAAGCACACGGAACATAAAATCAGTTGCAAGTGGCAAAATTGTATTAATTCCGAGTTCCTCCATTTTGAAGAGGTCTTTTATTATCTGCTCTTCGGTATGGAAATCAAGCATTTCCTGCTTTGAAAAATATTCAGGAATATAAGAATGTCCATTAAAGGGGTTATCACCAATAATAAGTTTAGATACGTCGTTGCCGAAAAAATTTACGTTTTTCATAATACACCAATCCTTTCTTTCTAACTTTATCATATAACATCGGCGATTTTGTTCAAGAAGATTTGTTGTAAAATATAGCAAAAATGTTCAAAAAAAGAACACCCTCATGAAGTGAGGGTGTTCTTAAAGTTATTTATCAGTTTCTTTCAATGATTGCACCGAATCTGAAAATATAGTTTTCAGGAGTGGGGTCATCAAGAATGATAGTAATTGTATGCACTTTTCCATCTCCGGGAAGAGTTACCCAGTTTGAAATATGGTTAATCTTATCAGCAGATTTGGTAGGCGTGAATTTACCAACCTCTTGATTATCTGCATAAACTGTTGCATTCATACCATTGGGAGAGATTATATAGTTAAGTGCAATCGCCTTTGCGCTTGATGTGAATCTGATTGCAGCCTTCTCATTTGTTATCTGCTTGATTCCGGCCGGGAAGTAGGGATAAGAGAAGAGTTTTGCGCTAAGTGATGCTGCATTGTCATATGTAGGAACATCTGAACTCTTATGATAAGTTTTCCATCCGCCCGAATACTGCATTCTTGAATCATTTGTGTAAATATAGCTGTACTTTGCATCGACAGTGCTTCTCTGAGAAGAGTTTACGTATCCTGAATCCTTGATAGGAGTAAGGTATGTTTCGTAACCGTCTTTGTCGAACGCTTCGATGATAGCTTCACCATACTTGTTATAACCTGCGTGGTTATCAAAAGTGCTTCCTGACTTCTGGTACATTGTAGCAAGATATTCTTCATATGTCTTGTAACCTTTTTCGCTCTTTATACGATTGTATTCTTTTTCCAGGAATTCGTGAGCGTTTATGATTCCCGCACCGTATTTAACGGCAACCTTATCCTTTGATGCCATAGTTTCGTCACAAGCTGAAAAATCTCCAACTCTTGAAGCGTGGGGAGCGTGAAGGAAAATTACTGCGGGTACTTTAGGAAGAGAAAGACACTGTCTGAGCATTGCTTCTGTATAAGCGCTGTAAAGATTGTAATCGTGACCACAGTCGTTTACAGAAAATTCGATGAATACGAGATCGGGATTATACTGGCCGATATCTTCCATAAATCTTGCTGCACCGTAGTTTGAACGAGTGCCACCTTTACCTGCGTTGATTGTAACGATTTCCTTGTCGGGCATCTTTTCTTCAAGGTAAAGCTTGGTCATTCTAATCCAGGCTGCGCCACCTTCTGTAAGAGAGCCACCGATGAAACCGATTGTGAATGTTTCTTTTTCAGTAGGAATTTCAGGTTCTTCGCGTACTTCTTCAGAGGGGTCAAGGGTTGCAATACCGTCAGCAAGAACGTATTCAAGACCTGTCATACGTGTAGCAATGATAATTGCCTGCTCACGAGATGCGTTGTTCTGCGGAGCAAAGTTGTTTTCTCCGACGCCGTTTATAATGCTTTTAGCTGCCATAAAATAAACGGAATCTTTTGCCCAATCAGAAATGCTGGTATCATCGGCAAAAATTTCGGGAGCTGTGTATTCAAGCTTGAACTCGCCGTCTTTTGCAATATCCCAACCATTGATTGTAAGCTTTTTGTAAACACGTGTAAGCATAGCTGCAGCCTGCTCACGTGTAAGAAGTGCATCGGGGGCAAATGTGGTTGCACTTGTACCTGTTGTTACACCAAGTTCAAGTGCCTTTAACACATACTCATCAGATGTGTCTGTGAAAGGATTTGTTCCGGCCTTTTCTGCTTTGCGAAGTGAGATTTTTTCGAAAAGCAGAACAGAAACAGCTGCAAATTCAGCTCTCGTAATAGGCTTTGTCAAATCTTCATTCAAAAGTGAAGCGGGGATAAGGCCCATTTCTTCAGCTTTTGCAAGTTCTGCCTTTGCCCAGTCTGATGCGGTATATGTGCTTTCAGCAAGTGTAGCGAAAGACATTACAGACATCATAATGGCAAAAGCCAAAATAATGGAAAGTACTTTTTTCATTTAAATTCCTCCTTTTGTTTACTACATTATATTTTAATGTAAAAAACGTTTTTTGTCAATATCGCTTGACAAACGGAAAGGAAAGGAGTAAGATAAGACCGATACAGAGATTTGGAGACGTATCAAAACAGATGAAGGTCTGTTTTGGTGCGTCTTTTTTTATTTTCAGGAGGAGAAAATATTATGTATGATGTAGCAATTATCGGTGCCGGAGTAATTGGGGGAATGATAGCAAGGACGCTTTCAGCCTATGAAATCAAGGTCTGCATACTTGAAAAAGAAAACGATGTAGCAT
>JAZREK010000002.1:0-53327 GCA_045660765.1 Clostridia bacterium | reverse complement strand
CGAAGTAACTCCTGAAGAGGTGGCTACCGCACTCGATGCCATTCAGGAACCTATATCGCTTTTTGAACCCGTCTATCATGATAGTGGCGATGCTGTTTATGTAATGGATCAGGTCTCGGATAAAAAGAATCAGGACGAAGCTTGGATTGAAAAAATATCCCTTCGCGAAGCGATGGACAAACTATCCGAACGTGAAAAAATGATTATCATAATGCGGTTTTTTCGCGGAAAAACCCAAACGGAAGTTGCAAATGAAGTAGGAATAAGTCAGGCGCAGGTTTCACGTCTTGAAAAAAGTGCGATAACGAGTATGCGCAAAAATATATAAAGTACGGAATGCGGAGTTAATAAAAAGAAGCGGAAACATAGTTTCCGCCTCTTTTTATTATTTCGGTATTATAAGAGTTGCGCCTTTTGAAATTGCTTCTTCGTTTTCAAGAGCATTTGCACGCAGAATATCCTCGGCACGTACTTTGTATTCCTTGGCTATATCCCACAGACTTCGGCCTGAATGAACACAAGAAACGATAATTGAAGGTCTCGGCACAGGAGAATATTCTTCTACGCTTGCAGAATAAAGCACGTCGGCTTCTGTTGTGCGTATGCACTGCACTTCGCTTTCGATGCTTCCTCGTATTTCAACAGTGCGCTCATCGTTCAGCGTGTAGCTTATATTAAGAAGCTTGCACGATGCGTTGGGAGTGATCATGCACCCCGGAGAATCACATTCAAATGAAAAATCCACATTTTGCCTGTGACTGCAGACGGGAGTAGATGCATCACTGCTTAAGTACAATAGATAAACTTCGGCGCTGCCGGAAAATTTAAGCATACCGCCCTCGGAAACACAGCTTTTCACAAGCGGTCGAGTGATTATCTGGTACACTGTGTCGATAGCGGGAAGCGAGTCTTCAATTGTAATTTTTTCACGAAAATCTATGTCACGGTTTATAATGTTTTCGACACAGTCAACGCTGATTGGCGAAGATTTGTATTCAAGATTTCCGTGTGGCAGATATGCATCTTCAACGCAATCGACAGCAATAGTAGAGTGCGCAATAAGGCGCATGAAAATCTGTGCAGAAATATCAATAATCAAATTTGCGCCTTCCGCATCTTGTTTCGCTGCGGCGCTTACGTCAATGACCTTTACAATATGCTCGCAATTCATATCTTCGCGTATGCCGTTTGCTTCAAGTACATTTGCAAACGAAATTTCTGTCTGTGCGTGTTCTATTTTTGATTCGCTCTTATAAAGCACGCATATACGGATAGTCCCCTTGACAATAGCTTTATCATCAATTACTTTGACGCTGCTCTGTGTAATGGTAGCGTCAGTTTTCAATATTTCTGTAATCGAGCCTTTTCCCGGAGAAAGGGAAAAACTGTCCGATATTACAGCGCTATCCTGCGCATAAGCGGAAATAACATCACTCACAAGTCGCGATTTCTTGGTGCACGCACCTTCTATGTCGCTTATAATATCAATGTTCCGACATGAATACACTCTGATGTTTGAAAAAAGTGTTGCCTGAAGGGAAATTTTGCGACAGTTGGCAATATTGCAGGAAATCCCCTCTACATCAATATCTGCAAACGATAAAAAAGAATCAGAAATGCCGTTATCCTTTACAAGGTTTGAAAATTCACAGGAGGAAGTAATCGTAGTGACGCATTTCTCCTCGTTGTCGGCAAGATACAAAACATCAAACGAAACACTTCCTGAAACAATTACATGTCCGTTACGCGTTTCAGTATTTGTCATTTTTGGTCTGGCACTTACTTGAAGTACCTTTTTAATATCAGGTTTTGAATCCGGGACAATCACATCGCATCCGGCGGAAAAACTGCTCTTTGTCCGACATACAACACTGCACAGGGGCAGAGTTTCATTTTTAATATTTATTTCCATTTTTAATCCTCCTCACACAACGAATATATGAGCGAGTCAGGATTTATATTCCAAAAAAATGCAAAAAAAATATGACAGACTAGGGAACCGTCTGTCATCAAAAGGGGAAAATGAAAAAAGTTGTTGCGTCTCATTGAGACATCTGTATAATATATCAAAGTGAAAGAAAAAGCAATAAGCAAATTATTAGAAATATACACTTTTTTTAAAAATAAATTGTGCATATTGCACAATAAAACTATAAAAAGGACGTTTTTTATAAGTTTTATGCAGGAAATAGGATTTAAAAGCCTTGTCGCGAGCAATTATTATTGCAATTTCAATATTTGTTTGGTACAATATAAAAAAGAGGTGGAGACATTTATGCAAAACAGAAACAATGCCCAAAATAATAATCAGGATTATAATAACTATGGCCAGAGTTATGGTTATAATAGTCAAAATAGCTATGACAATTCATACCCCGGCGCATATGATACATATTCCGAACCAATGAGAGACGAGATGAGAATGCGCAAAGGAAAAAACAACAACGCACTGTTTGTTGTAACTTTGTGTATTTCAATTGTGGCAATCGTTGTTTGTGCTGCTGCAATTTTTCTTTTTGTGACGAAAGATGATTCAGAACCGGCAAATGAAAACGAGACAGTCAGCGTGTCACAGGATGAAGAAGAATCCGAGGAAGAACTTCAGAATGCAGTAGAAGAAGAAACCGAGGAAAAGATTGAAGAAGAACCCAAAGAAGAACCCAAAAAAGAAGAGCCAAAAAAAGAAACCAAGCCACAAACTATTCCTGTCGGATACAATATGTATGTAACAGCCAGCGACTTTCTGGTGTTGCGTAGTGGCCCGAGTGTGAATTATTCGGAAATTACGAGAATGTATCACGGTGACTCGGTATATGTTGTAGAATATGTGTCAGATACATTTGCCAGAGTCAGCTATAACGGTACACAGGGATATGCGGCAAGACAGTATCTTTCCACCACAAAACCGCAGCCTGTATATCAGTGGGAATACAGCGAATATGAGATAGAGTCAGTAGTTGCAAACTCGCTTCATTGGTTTGTAGGTGCTGTAAACAGTGGAGATACAAGCGGTGCAGAGTACTATTTTAAGGGCGCTATACTTCAGACAGAAAAAAATAATGCGAAAAAAATATCCGAAGCAGTTGCAAGCGAAACCTTGCTCAGAGTAAACTGCTATAATTATAAAAGATTATCACCTACCAGAGTATCAGTTACAAGAGCGTCGGATATTGAGATCGTCGAGTGGAATGGCTCATCAAGAGTGGCATCAGAAACACGTGTATATGTCCTTGAAAATACAGGAAGCGGTACATATATAGTCGATATACACAAATAAAATAAAGTGCTTACAGTCAAACTGTAAGCACTTTTTCTTTTTATTTACAGTTGAATTTTTTAAATAAATAGTGTAAAATGATATAATAGCTAATTTCAGTAAAAAGACTTTTGGAAGGGGGATGTTTCATGAATTTCAAACTTGTATCGGACTTTAATCCAACGGGGGATCAGCCCAAAGCAATTGACTCTCTTGTTGAAAGTATCGAGTGCGGAAACCGCGGACAAGTGCTTCTCGGCGTAACGGGTAGCGGTAAAACCTTTACCGTGGCAAACGCGATTGCGAAAATCAACAAGCCAACTCTTGTGCTTGCGCATAACAAGACACTTGCGGCACAGCTCTATAACGAATTTCGTGAATTTTTCCCCGAAAATGCGGTTGAATATTTCGTATCTTATTACGATTATTATCAGCCTGAGGCATATATTGCGCACAGCGATACTTATATCGAAAAAGACGCGCAGGTAAACGACGAAATTGACAAGCTTCGCCATAGTGCCACCATGGCTCTTTTTGAGCGCCGTGATGTAATTGTAGTTGCTTCGGTTAGCTGTATATATGGTCTCGGTGACCCCGAGGATTATTCAACGCTTGTACTTTCGCTTCGTCCCGGAATGCAGAAAGACCGTGACGAGGTTATTCGTAAACTTGTTGAAATGCAGTATGAAAGAAACGATATTAACTTCATTCGCGGTAAATTCCGTGTGCGTGGAGATGTTGTTGAAATATTCCCGATAAGTAGTGCGGAAAATGCCGTTCGTGTGGAGTTTTTCGGTGACGAAATTGACAGAATAACTGAAATTGATACATTGACAGGCGAGGTTCTCGGTGTCCGTAAACACGTTGGGATTTATCCTGCATCGCACTACGTTACAACTGCCGAAAAGAGAGAGGCGGCGATTGCTTCAATCAGGGAAGAGCTTGAAGAAAGACTTCGTGAACTTCGTGATAATGACCGACTCCTTGAGGCACAGCGCCTTGAAGAACGCACAAATTATGATATTGAAATGATGCGCGAAATCGGATTTTGCAGCGGTATTGAGAACTATTCGCGTCACATCAGCGGACGAGAAGCGGGGAGTGCGCCATATACCCTTATGGATTATTTTCCCGACGATTTTCTTCTCGTTGTGGACGAAAGCCATGTCACAATTCCGCAGGTGCGCGCTATGTATGCAGGTGACCGCAGTCGTAAGGAATCACTTGTAAAATACGGATTCCGTCTTCCGTCTGCGTTTGATAACAGACCGCTTAATTTTGCGGAATTTGAAGAAAGAATAAATCAGGTAATTTTCGTCAGCGCAACCCCTGCGCAGTACGAATATGACAATTCAAAAACTGTTTCTGAACAGCTTATCCGTCCTACGGGACTTCTTGATCCCGAGGTTTCTGTTCGTCCCATTGAAGGTCAGATTGACGACCTTCTGACCGAAATTTTCGCGCGCGCCGACAAAAAGGAGCGTGTGCTTGTAACAACTCTTACCAAAAAAATGGCGGAAGACCTTACCGACTATCTTCGCAGTATGGGTGTCAAGGTAAAATATATGCATTCCGATGTTGAAACGCTTGAACGACTTGAAATCGTGCGTGATTTAAGACTTGGCGTGTTTGACGTGCTTGTCGGAATAAACCTTCTTCGTGAAGGTCTTGATATTCCCGAAGTATCACTTGTCGCAATACTTGATGCCGATAAGGAAGGGTTTTTGCGTAGCGAAACCTCGCTCATTCAGACAATCGCAAGAACGGCGCGTAATGTTAACGGCAAGGTTATTATGTATGCCGACCGCATTACTGACTCAATGCGCCGTGCGATTGAAGAAACAAACCGCCGACGCGAAATTCAGGAAGCATATAATAAGGAAAACGGCATAACTCCGAAAACTATCGTAAAATCAGTCGGTGACGTCATTTCTGCCACTACCGAGGCGGAGGATGCTCCCGAAACAAATATTTATCAGGTTATAACAAAACTTGAAAGCGAAATGAGAATTGCCGCCGAAGAGCTTCGTTTTGAAGATGCGGCAAGAATTCGCGACCGCATTAAACGTTTGAAAAAGGAAGTGATGTAATGAGAAAAGAAGAAATCGTAATTCAGGGAGCGCGTGAAAACAACCTCAAAAACGTAAATCTTACAATTCCGCGCGATAAATTTATCGTTTTCACCGGCGTATCGGGAAGTGGTAAAACATCACTTGCATTTGACACTATTTACGCAGAAGGTCAGCGTCGATATGTGGAATCTCTTTCCTCATATGCACGAATGTTTTTAGGTCAGATGGAAAAACCCGAAGTCGACTATATCGAGGGGCTTTCTCCTGCAATAAGTATTGATCAGAAAACGACTAACAAAAACCCACGTTCAACCGTCGGTACGGTAACGGAAATATATGACTATCTGCGACTTTTGTATGCTCGTGTGGGTATTCCACATTGTCCCGTCTGCGGAAAAGTTATTACCCAGCAGTCACTCGACCAGATTGTAGACAGCGTGCTTTCTCTTCCCGAGGGTAGCCGTGTGCAGATTCTTGCGCCCGTAATCCGCAGGAAAAAGGGCGAGCATCAGAAAGTTTTTGAAAACGCAAGAAAAAGTGGTTATGTACGCGTGCGCGTAGACGGAATCATCTATGATTTGTCCGAAGAAATAGAGCTTGAAAAACAGAAAAAACACAATATCGAAATCGTTGTTGACCGACTTGTTGTGCGCGACGATATCCGTACCCGTCTTGCCGATTCAATCGAAATTGCACTTCATCAGTCGGGAGGTACACTCATCGTATTAAATGGGGAAGAGGAACTTTCCTTCAGCCGTAATTATGCGTGCGATGACTGTGGCATCAGTATGGAAGAGCTTTCTCCCAGAATGTTCTCTTTCAATAACCCTATGGGTGCGTGCCAAAAGTGTAGCGGTATCGGACTCTTAAAACGTGTTGATCCGTCGCTCGTGCTTATAAGCGACGAACTTTCCGTTCTTGAGGGGGCATTCTCGGTAAGCGGTTGGCGTGCTCCCGAAAAGGAAGGCAGTATGGCGAATGCAACGCTCCGCGCCCTTGCGAAAAAGTACAATTTCAGTCTTTCCGTGCCAGTGAAAGAACTTCCGCAGGAAGCAATAGACAAAATTCTTTTCGGAACGGGTAGTGAAGAAATAGAAATCGAGCATATCGGAAAACGCGGTCTTTCACGATATAAAACGACCTTTGAGGGTATTGTAAATAACCTTCAAAGACGCTATGACGAAACGGACAGCGAATGGTCGAAATGGGAAATTGAAGGGCTTATGAGAGAAATCCCGTGTAGCGAATGTAAGGGAAAAAGGCTTCGTCCCGAAAGCCTTGCAGTAACAGTTGGCGGAAAAAATATTGACGAGGTATGTAACCTCTCCGTTAATCGTGCACAGGACTTTTTCGAAAAACTCAAACTCGGCAAGCAGGAAACAATGATTGCCGAAGAAATCTTAAAAGAAATCAATGCCCGCATAGGCTTCCTTAATAATGTCGGACTTGACTATCTTACAATGTCAAGAAGCGCAGGCACACTCTCCGGCGGTGAAGCGCAGAGAATACGCCTTGCAACACAGATAGGTTCAGGTCTTGTCGGCGTTTTGTATATCCTTGACGAGCCGAGTATCGGACTTCATCAGCGCGATAATAACAAGCTTATCGGTGCGCTCAAGGACCTTCGTGACCTTGGAAATACCCTTATCGTGGTAGAACACGACGAGGATACTATGTTTGCCGCCGACCATATCGTTGACGTAGGTCGCGGTGCAGGTGTCCACGGTGGCGAAATCATTGCACAAGGCACGGTTGAGGATATTATAAATAATAAAAATTCCGTTACGGGAGACTACTTAAGCGGTCGCAAAAAGATAGAGGTTCCTAAAACACGTCGTGATGGTAACGGTAAAAAAATCTCTGTTATAAAAGCGGCAGAAAACAACCTCAAGGATGTTAATGTCGACATTCCGCTTGGTAAATTCGTCTGCGTGACGGGTGTGTCGGGAAGTGGTAAAAGTTCGCTTGTAAACGAGGTTGTGTACAAGCATCTTGCATATAAATTAAACCACAGTAAAGCCATTCCGGGAAAGCACAAGAGTATCGAAGGCATCGAAAATCTTGACAAGGTTATAGATATCGACCAATCTCCCATTGGAAGAACTCCGCGCTCCAACCCTGCGACATATACAGGTGTGTTCAATGACATCCGCGAACTCTTCTCGCAAACTCCCGAAGCAAAAGCGCGTGGATATAATCAGGGACGTTTCAGCTTCAATGTCCGTGGCGGCAGATGCGAAGCGTGTAGCGGCGACGGTATAATCAAGATTGAGATGCACTTTTTGCCCGATGTATATGTACCTTGCGAAGTTTGTAAGGGAAAACGCTATAACCGTGAAACACTTGACGTTCATTATAAGGGCAAAAATATTTACGAAGTTCTTGATATGACAATTGACGAAGCGACTGAATTTTTCGATGCTATCCCGAAAATCAAGAACAAGCTTCAGACAATCAAGGATGTTGGATTGGGTTATATAAAACTCGGTCAATCCTCAACCACTCTTTCAGGTGGCGAAGCACAGCGCGTAAAACTTGCAACGGAGCTTTCAAAACGTTCTACGGGAAAGACGATTTATATCCTTGACGAGCCGACTACGGGACTTCACAGCGCCGATGTTCATCGTCTGATAGACGTTCTTAACCGCTTCGTTGAGGAAGGAAATACAGTTCTTGTAATCGAGCATAATCTTGATGTTATAAAGACTGCCGACTACATCATCGACCTCGGTCCCGAAGGTGGCGACGGCGGTGGCGAAATTGTCGCAATAGGCACCCCCGAAGAAGTAGCGAAAAACAAAAAATCATATACAGGTATGTTCCTCAAGAAGATGCTTTAAGCATTTCTTAAACTTAATCATAAACCCCCTTTGTTCTTAATAGACTTTAAGACAAGGGGGTTTTATAATGACAGAAACAAATAAAAAAGCAGGAAACATCATCATAGAAAACCGTGCGAAACTGACCGCAGGAGGGGTAAAGGATGTTGAAAGCTTCTCTCCCGAAAAGATTGTGCTTATGGGCGAGAGCCACCTGCTTACAATAACAGGCAGAGGGATGAAAGTAAAAAAACTATCCACCGAGAGTGGCGAAATATTTATTGAAGGCGAAATATCAGGCTGTGTATACAGTGCAGGATATGCAGACCGCGAAGGATTTTTAAGGAGGATTCTTAAATAATGAGGGTCTCTTCAGCACATCAAATATATGTTTTTTCGCTGTTCATAGTTCTGGGTATGGTGTGTGGTGCTCTTTTTGATGTACAGCGGTTTGTGCGAAGAAAATGCGGCGCAGGAAACATTCGTACAACGGTAGAAGATACTGTTTTTACGATTGCTTTTACAGGAACAATGCTCGGAGCCAGTTTTATTTTAAATAACGGAGAAATACGTTATTACGAAATTATGGGAGCAATCAGCGGGGTGCTTTTTTATGCAGCTTTTTTAAGCCGTTTTTTCCTTAAAAGCCTTGGCGTTTTTTTCGGAATTTTGAATAAAATACTGATCAGACCGCTTGTCAAAATAACAGAGATTCTGATGTTTCCTGTTAAAAAAACAGCACTGAAATTTAAAAGACAATTCACAAGGGTAGGCAGAAGATTAAAAAACCTTAAAAAGGCCTTGAAAAATCGCAGAAAAATAATCAAAAAAAGAGTTAAAATGTTGTAAAAAAATCTTTACAAATCAATTACTTTAATATATACTATATGATGTGAGGTGATATGTGTGAGCAGGGCTGCAACAAAAAAAGTGCACAAAAAACGCAAATACAGCAGCAGCGATTATATTCGCTTGATGATATCCATCTTAATAATCGGCGGGTTTTTGTACACTGTAACTGCCCAGCAATTTCGCCTTATGAGCATACGCAAGGAAACTGCGCGCTGTAACGAGGAGATCGCACTTCAGGAGAAGGAGTACGAAAAGCTCAAGGAAAAGGCTGCGTATAGCTCGTCTGACAGATTTTACGAGGAAAAAGCCCGCGATGAAGGGTATGTGCGTGAAAACGAAACAGTCTTCATCATAGGAAACTGATGCATTGTAATTTCGCAGGATATTTTATTTATACTGAAAGGGGTATACGTCCTTTATGGCACTTGAAGTAGGACAAATTGTTGAAGGAAAAGTTTCCGGTATAACGGGATTCGGTGCATTTGTAGATTTAACTAGCGGAGAAACAGGCCTTGTACATATTTCTGAGGTTGCAAGAAACTATGTTAAAGATATAAACGAACACCTCACTGTCGGTCAGGAGGTTAAGGTTAAGGTTTTATCTCTTGACGAAAAAGGAAAAATAAGCCTTTCTATCAAAAAGGCGCAGGAAGAGTCTTTCAGGAGACGCGCTCCCGAACCTTTCAGGGGGAAGCCTGCTGAAATCGAGTGGGGAAGCGACGAGAAGAAGGATATGTCTTTTGAAGATATGATGGCTTCTTTCAAGCAGTCAAGTGATGCAAGAATGCTTGATCTTAAGCGCAATACTGAAGGTAAGCGTGGCGGTAATCGTCGTAAGTGAGGACACCCATCTTTGGCGCAGAGCGTTCGTTGGAATAGAGAGATAATCCAAATTTATATAAACAATTAAAAAGAAAAACTTTTGTAGAAATCCGTATGATAAATACGGATTTCTTTTTTTTTGAGTCAACGAACTATGCGCAAACTTCACCACGCGCAGTACTTTTGTACAGCGTCGGGATTCAGTTTGCACATTCTGCATCCAAACCTGAGTGTCCTACGTGTTGCGATTTTAACGCAGAGCGTTTTGTTGCGAAAAAGATAAAAAAAGAGAATTTATGTAGGAATTCGTATCAAACGAATTCCTATTTTTTATGCAACAAAACTACGGTCAAACTTTCAACCCTTTTGGAATTTAAATAGTAATAGAGGTGGTGTCTTTAGGACACCACCTCTATTACCTCAAACTGTATTTTCCGAGGACTTCGATATTTTTGATTTCTTTTTTCATTATGTCACGCATACTAAGACCCATTGCGTTACATAATCCGGCTATATAAAAAAGCATTTCTCCGATTTCGTTTTCTATAATATCTTTGCAATCAGGGCAAAGCGAACCGCTTATCCCCGTCAACTCTTCCGACGATATCGGCGAGAGCTTTTTCTCTACACTTATTTTGAGACACCCACAACCCGTAGCGGTTTTAACGCTGCTGCGACAAATTTTACTGCAGGCACTCTGGCATTTGGTTAATATATCTATAACATTTTGATTTCGTATGATAAGATGCGACACCTTTTTCTGAAAGTCTTCGGATTTTAAATCAGACATGGTTTTCACCTCCGATTTATATTATAAACCCTTGCAGTTATCAGCGTCAATGTAAGAGAATGTCGCAAATTATCATCTTTGGACTAATACTGTCTGGCAACTTTCCACTCTCGCACCAGATCAAACGTATAAAGCCTGTCTTCGTCAATATTATGATCAAAAAGGCACACATAATTAAGCGAGGGGTTATCGTATGTTTTATAGTAATAAATTCCTTTTTGACTGTTTACGCACGATGAATATTGTGTCAGCTCAAAATCGCCTTTTTCACCGATAACACACCCTTGTGGCTGTAATACATTTTCCAGCATATGAAAAAACTGGCTTACACATGCTTGTTCCCCGTTTTTCAAGGGTGAGTTTTGTTTTGTGAACGAAGCTCTTACAAAACGCGACGGAGAAGAAAGATCCCCCGGCATACCAACTCCGCCAAGCCCCTGACTGTAAATTGGTAAAACGCTTTCGGAAGCTTTTGGGGAAAGGTTGGCATAATTTGAAAGATTATGCATCTGCGAAGGGAATGGGGGTGAATTTGTAAGGATACCCAAGGGATTATCATAAACCATAACACCCTCACGAACTGATTCTACAACTATGCACTCGTTTTTATCAGCGATTATCCAATGTAGTGGAGAAGGTGGAAATTCATCGCTGAAATGCGTGTCGGTAATATTAATTTCGGACAGAATTTCTTTAGCTTGAAAAACGCTTTCGCATACCGAAAGAATGTAGGGAATAAACTCAAAAGAAGCAATATTGACTCTACCTTTTTTCGGCGGATGATAGTATGAAAAATGAGGGAACAAAAGCCCTGCAGCAGAGAGCCCTTTTTCATTGGTAGCGTCAAAATAAAGCGGGAAATTATTTGAAACAATACCCATTCCGATTATTGAATAGTGAGATGAAATATCCACTGTATGCCTCATTGAAAGGGAGAAATCCCTCGAGGTTATAACCACCTTTTCTGAAAAAGAATGTTCGTAGTCAAGATTCCTTCCGAAATAAAAATTTTCGCATTTATAAGTTATCGCAGTACACACAAAAATCAGTCCTTATTTTAAAAGTTGTTCTTATTATTCCATAGGTGATTTTAAATATACTTTTTATGGATTTTTAACGCTAAAAATGTTGAAACGAACATCTCTTTATGATATAATTAATCCATTATAGTTAGTTTTTTTACGAAAGAGGGTAAAATATTATGCTCGAAAAGAAATGGGTGTTTCTTGACGAAAACATAAGCGAAGCTCAAGCGCAAGCTTATGCACAACTTTTTGACATACCGCTTATCGTTGCAAAAGTTCTTTTGAACCGTGGCTTTGTCGATGCGGCTGATGCAAAAAAATTCCTTGACAAAAACTCAAGCACTCTCTATTCTCCCGACCTCCTTTGCGATATGGACAAGGCGGTTAAAAGAATTCACGAGGCGATTGAAAAGAAAGAAAATGTTGTTGTGTACGGCGACTACGATGTTGACGGTATCACTTCAACCGCCCTTCTTGTAAACTTTTTACGTTCTCACGGTGTTAATGCTCAGGCATATATCCCCGATCGCCAGAATGAAGGATACGGCATCAATAAGGCAGCGGTTAAAAAGATTGTTGATGAAGGGGCAACCCTTCTTATCAGCGTTGATACAGGTATCACTGCTTTTGAAGAAACCATATATGCTAAGGAAAACGGACTTGATGTTATCATTACCGACCACCACGAATGTAAGCAGGATCTTCCTGAAGCTGTTGCCGTAATAAATCCCAAACGTATGGATTGCGGTTACCCGTTCAAGGATCTTGCAGGCGTAGGTGTTGCGTTCAAGCTCGTTTGTGCCGCAAGTGAAAAGAGCGAGAATGAACTCCTTGACCAGTACGCTGATATTGTTGCACTCGGTACGATTGCCGACGTGGTATCGCTCAAGGATGAAAACAGAATTATCGCGGCACGCGGTATTGAAAAGCTTTCAAAAAACCCCAACGCAGGTCTTGCGGCAGTTATTTCAACTCTCGGACTTCGTCAGAAGTGGAACAACTGCTCTGTTGTAAGTTATTCGATAGCACCCAGGCTTAATGCCGCAGGAAGAATGTCAAACGCTATGATAGCCGTTGACCTTCTCCTTACAAACGACCCTGCAGAAGCGCAGGATCTTGCAATCCGTCTTGATAACGAAAACAAAAACCGTCAGAGTGAAGAAAAAATCATTTTCGACGAAGCTGTTGAAATGATAAATCAAATCGACCTCTCCGACAAAAAGGTGCTCGTTCTTGCAAAAAGAAACTGGCACCACGGAATCATCGGGGTCGTTGCTTCAAGAATCTGTGAAAGATATAACAAAACCTGTATCCTTATTTCAATCGAGGATGACTGGTGTAAGAGCAGCGGCAGAAGTGTGGAAGGACTTAACCTTTTCGACGCGCTCGGAAACTGTGCCGATATTCTGGAAAAGTTCGGCGGACACGCATACGCGGCAGGCTTTTCAATCAAGGAAGAATACATTCCAGAACTTGACAAGCGTCTTAATGAATTTGCGAACAAATGCAATTTCGAGGAAAAAGTTCCCGAAATTCTTATAGATTCAAAGATAACTGTAAAAGATATAACTGCACCGATTATCAGAAAAACGGAAGTTCTTGCGCCTTATGGTGCAGGAAACAAAGTTCCCGTTTTTGCTCTTATGAATGCAAAAATCATTGATATCAAAACTCTTTCAGAAGGAAAGCATTGCAGAATCCTGGTTGAAAGTGACGGCAAAATTGTCGAAACGATTGCATTCGGTGCCGGCTCTATGGCGAAAGAATACTTTGTCGGCGATATTATAGATCTTGCCGGCGAACTCAACATAAACCTTTACAACGGTCAGGTAAGATTGCAGATTATTATAAATTCAATCCGCATTTCTTACAAGGAGAAGAGTGACGTGCTTCCCGACAGAAACGACTTTGCCGATATTTATCGCTTCTTAAAACAGCAGGGCGGTATAAGCGAGGAAATTTCAACACTTACGGGAATTCTTACCGAAAAACTCGGAAGAAGAATTATGCGCGACAAAATAACAAACGTCCTCCGAGTGTTCCAGGATTTAAAAATACTTAACTTCAACAAACTCGGTGACGTGGTTCAGGTAAACTTGCTTGAAACCGAAAAAGGCAAAAAGGTTTCAATTGACAAGAGTGAAGAATATCAGAGAATAAAGAAAGAAATCGAAGAAAACTATTAAAAGAGGTGAGAGTATGGATCAGGCGTTTGAAGTCTTGATGGAGAAAATTCAAAAATATAATAAAAGTGCACAGGAAGACCGCGACCTGATTTATAAAGCTTATCTTCTTTGTAAGGAAAAACACGGTGAGCAGCTTCGTCACAGCGGTGAACCTTACTTTGTGCATCCGTATGAAGTTACACGTATCCTTGCTGATATGGAACTTGATAAGGACGCTATTATCGCAGGTCTTCTGCACGACGTTATTGAAGATACCGATTACACTTACGAGCAGATGAAGGAAGAATTCGGCGAGCAGGTTGCAACGCTTGTTGAAGGCGTTACCAAGCTTGATAAGATTAAGTGTATTTCAAGTGAAGAAGCACATATTGAAAATCTGCGTAAAATGTTTTTTGCTATGGCGGAAGACATTCGCGTTGTGCTTATAAAACTTGCCGACCGACTTCATAATATGCGTACGCTTAAGCATATGAAGCCTGAAAAACAGCTTCAGAAAGCGAAAGAAACACTTGACGTATACGCGCCGCTTGCGTACAGACTCGGTATTTCAAAAATCAAAATAGAACTTGAAGACCTTGCACTTAAATATCTTGACAGCGTGGCTTACTACGAAATCGTAGATGGACTTTCACAGAAACAGTCCGAACGCGATTCGTACGTTGAAAATGTAAGAAGTGTTATCGCTGAAAAAATGGAAAATATGGGCATTAAATGCCATATTGCAGCACGTGCGAAGCACATATACAGCATTTTCAGAAAAATGTATAATCAGAATAAAACACTCGACGAAATCTACGACCTTTTCGCAGTAAGAATTATCGTGGATAACGTTTCGGAGTGTTATGCGGTACTTGGTATCGTTCACGAGGAATACAAACCCATTCCCGGACGATTCAAGGACTATATTGCGATGCCCAAACCCAATATGTATCAGTCGCTTCATACAACCGTAATCGGACCCGACGGACAGCCGTTTGAAATCCAGATCCGTACGTGGGATATGCACAAGGTTGCCGAGCGTGGTATCGCGGCGCATTGGAAATATAAAGAGGGTAAGGCGAGCGACAACAAAAATCTTGACTGGGTAAACAAGCTTCTTGAAATTCAGAGCGAGGCTGTTGACCCGGAAGATTTCATGCGTACTCTTAAAATAGATATGTTTGCAGACGAGGTATTCGTCTTCACTCCCAAGGGTGACGTAATCGGCCTTCCTGCCGGTTCGTGCCCCATTGACTTTGCGTTCTACATCCATTCAGCCGTTGGCTACAAGATGACAGGCGCAAAGGTAAATTCAAAGATTGTTACACTTGACTATAAGCTTAAAAACGGCGATATTGTTGAAGTTATCACATCGGGTGCGAATAAAGGACCCAGCCGTGACTGGCTTAAAATCGTCAAGACAAGTGCTGCGAGAAACAAAATCAATTCGTGGTTTAAGAAGGAAAACCGTGAAGCGAATATTGAGCGCGGTAAAGATGCTGTTGAAAATGAACTCAAGCGACTTGGCCTTTCTTATACTTCGCTTTTCCAGACAAAGTATCTTGAACCAATGCTTAAACGCTACGGTTTCTCAAACATAGACGAAATGTATGCTGCAATCGGTTTCGGTGGTATAACTGCGGCAAAGGTTGTTACAAGACTGCGTGACAGTTACCAAAGCGACCATAAGGAAGAAATACCCCCCGAAATTGTTGCAAAGCAGACAACCAAGAAAAAGCACAAGAGCGACTGCGGTATTGAAGTTCGAGGCGTTGATAACTGCCTTGTACGACTTTCGCGTTGCTGTAACCCCGTACCGGGTGACGATATTATCGGCTTTATAACACGCGGTCGTGGTGTTAGTGTGCACAGATGTGACTGCGTAAATATTCTTCCCGAAAAACTCGATGAAGATATGCGTGGCAGAATAATTGAATGTAGCTGGCTTGATGATATTTCTACTGCATTTTCTGCAGAAATCAGTATTGAATGTATCAATCGTCCCGGTGTCCTTGCAGATGTTATCGGTGTTGTTTCTGAACAGAAACTTAACCTTCTTGCAGCTAATGCACGTGCGCTTAAGGACAGAACAGCGCTTATTGATATCACTATCGAGGTAGGAAGCAAGGAGCAGATTGAAAGCATAATCAAAAAGCTTCATCGTGTTCCCGGCGTATATGAAATCAGAAGAACTGCTCAATAAGGAAAACTATATGAAAATAAAAACTCTTTCTTTAGGGATGCTGGGTGTGAACTGCTATATTCTGACCGATGGTGGTGAGGCGGCAGTCATTGACCCCGGCGCCGAATGTGAAAAAATTACAGACTATCTTAATCAGTGTGGATGCACTCTGACAAAAATTTTGCTCACACACGGACATTTTGACCATATAGGTGCTCTTTGTGACCTTGCAGAGAAAACGGGTGCAAAAGTTTATGTTCATAGTGGAGATAGTAAAATGCTTACCGACAACGGTGCGAATCTGAGCTTTATGACAGGAGAGAGAATAAAACCGTATGAAGCGGATGAAATTCTTGACGATGTGAAAGAAATTCCATTCGGAAATACTGTTATAAAGGTGTTTCACACTCCTGGCCACAGCGCAGGCAGTGTCAGTTACCTTTGGGGCGATAATCTCTTTTGCGGGGACTTGCTTTTCCACGGCTCGATAGGACGCTACGACTTCGGCGATATGCAGACCGAACTTCGTTCAATTAAGTTCCTTATGGACAATTTTGACGACAACACAAAGGTTTATCCCGGTCATGGAGAATCTACAACAATCGGATTTGAAAATAATACTAACCCTTATTCAATGTTTTGGAATGATGTAAAATGACAATCGAAACACTTGGACATTCGCTCGAAGATGCGGTGCGTCAGGTTTTGCAACTGTTTTTTGACATAAGTGCAGAATTTGGCGTTGTATCCTCGCTCGAAAACAAAGAAAATTTATATATTGCAAAAGCTAAAATCACCCTCGGCGACCGTGTTGCTGAGGGTGAAATACAAGAAAGCTTTATAAACCCCGAAAAAAGACAGATCAGTGACCTTGTGAAAAAATCGGTCTATTTTGCGTGTAAAAAGCTTTCCGATATGCCGACCCCGTGGGGAATTTCTACGGGAATCCGCCCTGCAAAAACGGCGAGAATGATGCTCGACGAAAACTATACAGATGACGAAATTCTCCGATATATGCAGGACGAGTTTTTTATAACGCCCAAAAAGGCGCGTCTTTCTCTCGATGTTGCGAAAAAAGAGCATAAGCTTCTTGAAAACAGGGTTGAAAACGGCATAAGTATTTATCTGGGCGTGCCTTTCTGCCCGACACGATGTGCGTATTGTTCGTTCATTTCACAAGCGATGGCACATAATCAGAAATTTGTTAAACCCTACGTTGAAGCACTCCTTACGGAAATCGACGAAACGGCAAAAATGGCAGACGATTTTGGTATGAAGGTGGAAACAATATATTTTGGCGGTGGAACACCGACGACACTTTCTCCCGAAGATTTAGACGTACTTATAAAACGTGTAAAAGACCGATTCGACATAACAAATCTGCGAGAGTTTACTGTTGAGGCAGGTCGTCCCGATACATTTACCGACGAAATGCTTTCTATGCTTCGTGAAAATTCTGTCCGCAGGATAAGTATCAATCCGCAGACAATGAATCAGAAAACACTTGATAAAATCGGCAGACGTCATAGTGTAGAAGATACCGTAAAGGCATTTGAAATGGCTCATAAATATGACTATTTCAGTATCAATGCAGACGTTATTGCGGGACTTCCCGATGAAACTCCCGACGATTTTGCACATACAATGCGCGAGGTTCTTGCGCTTTCTCCCGATGCGGTAACAATACATACGATGTACCTTAAACGTGCGGCACGCCTTATAGGTGATTTCGAGAAGCTCCGTTTTGCTTCCGATATGGATAAAATGGTACAGCACGGTTACGATTTTCTGACAGAAAACGGATATAATCCATATTATCTTTACAAACAGAAAAACACCCTCGGGAACCTTGAAAATGTTGGATTCTCCAAAGAAGGACACGAAAGTCTTTATAACATTTTCATTATGGAAGAAATCCAGACAATTCTCGCTCTCGGTGGAGGTGCATCCACCAAAATGGTGAAGGGCGACAGAATTGAACGCGTGTTTAATCCCAAGGAAGCGGTAGATTATATCAAGCGAATTGACGAGATAATCGAAAAGAAACGCAACGCCCTTGAATTTTTTAGATGAAATTTTTAATAGCTGTTTATAGCGGAAGTGCTATGATTGATTTCTATTTTGAAGACGCAACAGAGAACGTGGCATATACTTTTGAAGAATTACCCACGGCAGAAAAATATACAGTCAAAGCATTCTGCTTATCAGACTTTGGAAAACTTACCCCTTTGTGTAATTCGATTGTAAAAATAGTACATTAAAAAAAGCTCCTGACATTGTCAGGAGCTTTTTCACTCTTTGTTTTTGGCATAAGAACTCGGGGAATGGCCCGTGATTTTTTTGAATACCTTGGAAAAATAAAACGAATCCGAAAAACCACATTTCGTAGAAACGTCGGAAATGTTTTTGTTTCCGTCATCAATCAGCTTTTGGGCATATCCTATACGAAGGTCATTAAGAAAAGCAGTAAACTTAACCCCTGTTTTCTTGATGAAAAGAGAAGAGAGGTATTTTTCGCTGTAGAAAAATATATCGGCTATTTTTTTTATTGAAATGTCCTTTGAGGTGAAGTTGTGATTTATGTATTCAATAATGGTGTCAAAGTTATCGCTTTTTTTAGAAACGGAAGTAGTATTGTTGTTGCCCAAGAAGGAAAGTGTATACATCAGCACGCTTTCTGTCAATATGTTTGCGTTTCCTTTATTAACGCGGCGGATGGACTTCATCCAGAATTCAATAAGGTCTTCAAATCCGTCAAACATAAAACGTTCACGACTTATTCCTAAATCTTTTAAAAGAGAAACAGCACCGTCTCCGTTAAAACTTATATAAAGAAACGAAAAGTCTTTACAATCGTCAAAACGCATACTCTGATATGGAAATGTAAAAAACAAACTACCTGCGCTGACGGGTATTTTTTTGTCTGCAATTTTCAATACGGCAGAACCCTTAAATACAAGATAGACATAGTAATTGGTGTGCAGAAATGGCTGGTTAAGCCCTTTGATATTCGTTTCATAGACAAAATGATAAAAATCAATATCGCTACTGTGTTTCCTCGGTGGAATAAAATTACACACATCTTCCATTTGCAATGCCTCCTTTTGAAATAATATAGCACAATACTTGTACAAAATCAAGAAAACATATTGTTTTAATATGGTAAAATGGGTTTTTTGCATATAAAAATGGTTTTTTTACATTTACAAATATTTTTAGTGTGTTATACTTTGAATGTGAAATGAAGGTGCATATTTTATGAATATTGGTTTGCTTATTATTATCGCCAAAATTTTTATAAATCAGGGCGAGGCAATGCTTGTCAAAAACTATGGAAAAAAGCATGGCTCGGGCGGAATGTTTTTCAACGCCATAATCTGTTTGTTTGCAATGATTTATTTTATCGCATCTGACAAGGGCGGAATAGAAATACCGCAGAAAATTCTGTATTTAGGACTAGCAAACGGTATTTTGTACGCGCTTGGCTTCTACGCCGCGTATGTCGCTTTCCGCAAGGGATCTTTCGGACTTACACGGCTTATTACATCGTTCGGATTGATAATCACAATCCTATATGGTGTGCTTATTCTCGGAGAACCGCTGACACCTCTAATGATTATTGCTATTGTTATGATTTTCGTGTCGGTGTTCCTTATGAATTATCAGCCTGGTAGTGCGAAAGAAAACAAATTTTCAGTAATATGGATTATATCTGTACTGGGAATAGTATTGACAAACTGTGGTATTGCAATAATGGGAAGATCCCAGTTCGGTATATTCGGTGATGCTTACAACAACGAATTCCTGATGATATCACTTGCAGGTGCCACAATCTACCTTTTAATAATGGGCATCATATTTGAACGCGATTCTTTTAAGAAAACAATGAAAAGCGGATTTTTATACGGTGCATCCGCCGGTATTCTTAACGGAATAAATAATCTTCTGGGGCTGATTGCGTATAACTACATAAATATTACCGTTTCATCGCCTATTAGTACAGGCGCAGGTATGGCTGTCAGCTTCCTGGTGTCGGTAATTATATACAAAGAGAAGTTTACACGAAATCAGATAATAAGTGCAATTATCGGTGTAATTGCAGTAGTTCTTATGAATATAAAATAAGGGGAGTGTCTGTATGAAAAAAATTAAAGTTGGTGTTGTAGGTCTCGGCCACAGAGGAAGAGAGCTTATCAAAATTTCCTCTACATTTGAACACGTTGAAATTAAGGCAGTGTGCGACAAGTTTGCACATAACTGGTATCAGAAACAGTGGCTCTCCGATATGGCTCTTTCCGATATGTTCCCCGAAACAGAATTTTACGAAGATTATGACAGAATGCTTGACGAAGCAGATCTCGACGCTGTTATCGTTGAAACAGGTGCAGATATCCATGCACAGTTCTGTATAAAAGGCCTTGAGAAGGGTTTGCATGTACTTACAGATATTCCGTGCGTTGCTACTCTTAAAGAGGCGGAAGACCTCTGGAACGCTTCGCTTAAGGCGAAAGGTCATATCTGCACAGGCGCAAACCCCAATTATGCAAAGTTTGCTTATCTTTTGAAAGACTTTTACAAAAAAGGTCTTCTGGGAAATCCGTACTGTATGGAGGCAGAATATATCCATTGGTCGTTACCCAAGAGCGATATGGATATTCACTTAAACGAAAACGGCGATTGGAGAAAACTTTTAATTCCCATCCGCTATTGTACCCATTCTCTCGGACCACTCCTCAGCATTCTTGAAGAGGATTTAAGATTGGTAAGTTGTTTTGGTACGGGCGGTCATGCCGATGAATCAGAATATTCTCCCGAAGGAAACAGGGATGATATGATGTGCGCACAGTTCCAGACAGAAAGTGGCGTAATAGTACGTCTTATGAGAAATAAGAGATGTCGTGCAGAAATAGGACATCATAACTACAGAGTATTCGGTACAGAGGGTTATATGGAAAGAATCGACAGATTCGAAAAACCCGTAATCAGATACAATTCCATGAAAGAACTTGATACAGGTCTTAAGGAAATCGGTGGCGAATTTATGCCTCCGGCATATGCCGATAATCCTGATGCAAAGGGACATGACGGAATTGATTACGCAATGCTCGATAATTTCTACAAGCTGTTACTTGGCGAAAAAGCAGAGGTTGTTACCTTGAAGCAGGGTCTTGCGATGACTCTTCCCGGAATTTACGCAGAGGAATCTGCAAAGCGTGGCGGCGAAGTGCTTAAGATGTATTATCCCTGGGATAAAGAGTGGTCTTCAGAAATATAACGGAGCATTTTCCGTTACATAAAAATAAAAGGATGTGAATTTTTCACATCCTTTTTTATTTTATATTTAGTTTTTGAGTGAATGTATGGGAGCAGGAATTCGTCCTCCGCGATGAATGAATTCTGCACTTGATTCCTTATGCACAGGCATAATGGGAGCATAACCTAAAAGTCCGCCGAATTCAACACTCTCACCGACAGTTTTGCCGACTACGGGGATAATTCTTACTGCTGTTGTTTTCTGATTTATCATACCGATTGCTGATTCATCCGCGATGATTGCAGAAATTGTTTCTGCAGGTGTGTCGCCGGGAATTGCAATCATATCAAGACCAACTGAACATACGCAAGTCATCGCTTCAAGCTTATCAAGTGTAAGCGTGCCACATTCTGCCGCCGCAATCATACCTGCATCTTCGCTGACGGGGATAAACGCACCACTTAAGCCACCAACATAGCTTGACGCCATAACGCCTCCCTTTTTAACGGCATCGTTTAAAAGGGCAAGTGCCGCTGTTGTTCCATGTGTACCGCACTTTTCAAGGCCCATTTCCTCGAGTATGTACGCGACGCTGTCGCCAACCTCGGGAGTAGGAGCAAGAGAAAGGTCAACTATACCGAAAGGTACGCCAAGTCTTCTTGAAGCCTCCTGTGCAACGAGCTGACCCATACGTGTAATCTTAAACGCTGTCTTCTTGATTGTTTCTGCAACGGTGCCGAGGTCTTTGCCCTTTGTCTTCTGAAGAGCAACTTTAACAACACCGGGGCCGCTTACGCCTACGTTGATTACGCAGTCACCTTCGCCGACACCGTGGAAAGCACCTGCCATGAAGGGATTATCTTCAACCGCGTTTGAAAATACAACAAGCTTTGCGCAACCGAAAGAATCTCTGTCAGCAGTAAGATCTGCAGTTTCCTTGATTTTTTCGCCCATAAGCTTTACGGCATTCATATTGATACCTGCTTTTGTAGATGCAACACAAACCGAAGAGCAAACGCGCTCTGTCTTTGCAAGTGCTTCGGGGATAGACTCGATAAGGATTCTGTCGCCCTTGGTAAGTCCTTTCTGCACAAGGGCAGAAAAACCACCGATAAAGTTTACTCCCGTATCCTTTGCAGCGCGGTCAAGTGTTTCGGCAAAACAAACATAGTTATCCGCATCACTCGCACCTGCGATAATGGAGATAGGAGTAACGGAAATACGCTTATTGATAATCGGAATTCCGTACTGACGGCTGATATCTTCGCCTGTCTTTACAAGGTCCTTTGCAAGACGGGTAATTTTTTCGTAAATCTTTTCGCAAGCTTTCTCGGCGCTACTGTCGATACAGTCGAGCAGAGAAATACCCATTGTTATGGTTCTTACATCAAGATGCTCATCACTGATCATCTTGATTGTTTCTACAATTTCTCTTGTATTAATCATTACTAAAACCTCTTATATTCTGTGCATTGAGTTGAATATTTCTTCGTTCTGCATTCTGATTTCAACACCGAGTTCTTTGCCGAGTTCATCAAGCTTTGCAGTTACTAACGAATAATTTTCTGAATTTTTGGAAAATTCAACAAGCATAACCATTGTGAAAATGTTCTGCATAATAGTCTGATTGATATCAAGAATGTTTATTTCATTCTCATAAAGGCAAGTGCTTACCTTGGCAATGATACCTGTGCGGTCAACACCCATAACTGAAACAACTGCTCTCATACCTAAATACTCCTTTATATATAGCTTAAACTATATTATACTACTGTTATAAAACATCGTCAAGCAAATTATGCCTAAATTAAATAAAGCGAAAGGGTGATTCACCCTTTCGCTTTTTATTCTGCCGTAAATTCCACATCGGGAAAAACAGCGGTAATTGTATCATAGATACGCTCGTTTTCTTTTTTATCGTGAATTACAATTTTCCTTGGAGCAATTGTGACAAGTGCGCTGAGCATAATATCTTCTGAAGAGAAATTTTCATCGGCAAATATTGATTCTTCGCAGTAATGGTTAGTAATATCCCTATGACGCTTATTAAGAATCACAAACGCGCCACCTTTTTTTGTGATATGAACAAGGTTTTCTTTTGGTGACTGCACCGAAATAAAAAAACTGAGCATATTTAAAAAATCATCATATTCGCGTATTGCGTATAGTTCTTCCGCCGCATCGCGACAAAGATTTCTCAGTTCGTTTTTATAATCCTCGAGCCTGAAATTCACAAATCCGTTTATTATTATAAAATTATTCTCTTTGAGGTAATCAAGCGCCTGCTCGCGAATAAGCGCCTGCCGACGCTCAAAATGGACCGTGTCCATAATATCTGAGCTTTCTTTGCTCGCGTGTTTAAGCGCAATGCCAAGTATTTCAGCCCTTTCTCCGGGGGGAGAATAGGCGAATTCGCTTTCTGTGATTTTCTTTAAAAGAGGTTTTTCAAAATGTGTCATAATCTCTCCTGTAATCTGCGTTGCAAATTCATAGATGTCTGACTCTTCAGGCAGATTAACAGCAGTATTTAATTCCAACAATTATCACCCCCCTATGTACAAATCGGTATGATTGAACCTATGTCAATGACATCTCCTTCTTTGGCTTTTTGTATTTTTACGTTTTTGCGGTCAAGAAACTCTTTAATATTGTTTCCTGACGGCAAAGTGGAAATATCTCCGTTAATAACGAGGGTGTCGCAATCACCCATGCCACAGCATCCGCCCCAGAAACCGTTTTCGTATGGAGGAAGTAAAATTCCTTTGTTCTCAATCAAAAGAACGTCCATACCGCGTTTTTTGCCTTCTCGGGCAATAATAGTATCTCCCGTGATAAACGAATTTTCGTCAATAGGGGAGATAGAGCATTTTGTATAACCTTGTTTAACTTCGATAATCTCAAAACCCTCGCTGATAAGTATATCTAATAAATGCTCGTCGCATACGCTTTTGTTTAAAAAACATTTTTTGCCAACTATACCAACATTATATGCGCTGTCATCAGGGTAGTGCCTGCCCACGCGTTTTTTTCCTTCAATGACTTCAAAACCGTAGGGAGAGAGCGCGTCTTTATAGTAGGAATAGGTGTCAGGAGGGCAGACGGCTTTCTTTTCGCTGACGATTACAATACCCAAATCAGCGTGGCGACGCATTGCCGGTGCAAGAATATCAATGGCCGGAGGCGTAATAACTGTTGCACCTTCAATATTGCAATCCGCTATAAAAAGCGAAACTTTATTTTGGGGTAAATAAGGTGTGTGTATGTGTTTCATAAAGTTCTCCCTGTGAAAAAGGCTGTGACGATGTGCCACAGCCTTTCAGATGTTATTTTGAAGCGTTAAGTCTGGCGAGAGACTTTTTAAGTTTTATTTCTGCCAGATCATGCTCGTACTCGCTTTGTTTTGACTCGGCAAGCCTTTTTTCGGCTTTTTCCTTTGCCTTTTTAGCACGCTCGACGTCGATATCCTCGCTCCACTCAAAAGTAGAAGCAGTTATTCTTGCCATACCGTCGGTCACGCTGAGCATACCGCCTGCACAAGCTCCTTTGCGCTCTCCGTCTGCAGTGAAAATTCGTGCAACGCCGATTGCAAGTGCTGCGACATAGTTGGTATGCTTTGCAAGAATACCAACATCGCCTTCAGTAGTACGAACTATGATTTTTTGTGCTTTCCCATCGAACAAAAGTCCGTCGGGAGTAACTATTTGCAAATCAAATTCAGTCATAATATCAACCCTTCGCCTTTTCGATAGCTTCTTCGATTGTACCTACGAAAAGGAATGCAGATTCGGGAAGGTCATCGTGTTTACCCTCGATGATTTCCTTAAAGCCACGGATAGTTTCGGAAAGAGGAACATACTTACCCTGCATACCTGTAAACTGCTCGGCAACAGAGAAAGGCTGTGAAAGGAATCTCTGTACCTTACGTGCACGGTTAACTGTAAGCTTATCTTCTTCGCTGAGTTCGTCCATACCCATAATTGCGATAATATCCTGAAGCTCGTTATATCTCTGAAGAATCTTCTGAACGGCTCTTGCAACTTCATAATGTTCAATACCTACAACATCGGGAGAAAGGATTCTTGATGTTGAGTCAAGAGGATCTACCGCAGGATAAATACCCTGTGAAGCAATCTGTCTTGAAAGAACTGTTGTAGCATCAAGATGCGCGAATGTTGTTGCAGGAGCAGGGTCAGTAAGGTCATCGGCAGGAACGTAAACGGCCTGAACCGATGTGATTGAACCCTTTTTTGTTGAAGTGATTCTTTCCTGAAGAGCACCCATTTCTGTTGCAAGTGTGGGCTGATAACCAACGGCTGAAGGCATACGTCCAAGAAGCGCAGAAACCTCACTACCTGCCTGTGTAAATCTGAAGATGTTGTCAATGAAGAGGAGCACGTCCTGACCTTCTCTGTCACGGAAATATTCCGCCATAGTAAGACCTGAAAGAGCAACTCTCATTCTTGCTCCCGGGGGTTCGTTCATCTGACCGTAAACAAGTGCAGTTTTGTTGATAACGCCCGATTCCTTCATTTCGTTATAAAGGTCATTACCCTCACGTGTTCTTTCACCAACACCGGAGAATACACTAAGACCGCCGTGCTGTTTTGCTACGTTATTGATAAGCTCCATAATAAGAACTGTCTTACCAACACCTGCACCGCCGAAAAGACCGATCTTACCACCCTTTGCATAGGGACAGATAAGGTCAACTACCTTGATACCTGTTTCAAGGATTTCGGTTGTGCTGGCCTGCTCGTCATAGCTGGGAGCAGGTCTGTGAATTTCCCATTTTTCAGGGCTTTCGGGAGCAGGCATATTATCAACAGGTTCGCCGAGAAGGTTGAATATTCTGCCGAGAGTACATTCGCCAACGGGAACGCTGATGCCTTTTCCTGTGTCAATTGCGTCCATACCGCGAACAAGTCCGTCTGTAGAACTCATCGCGATACAGCGAACAACGTCGTCACCAATATGCTGCGCTACTTCGAGAGTGATTGTGCGGTCATCCGCCTTAATCTCGATGGCATTAAGCAGATTGGGGAGCTGTCCGTTTTCAAATTTAATGTCAAGAACAGGTCCGATAATAGATATTACCTTACCTATGTTTTTTTCTGTCATGGGATTTTCATCCTTTCTTAATTGGAAGTTTGTGCCAGAGTAGATTCAAAAAATTCGCATTTCGCATTAGTTCTGACTTCCTGCCACAATTTCGGTAATTTCCTGTGTAATTGCCGCCTGACGAGCTCGGTTGTATGTGAGAGAAAGATTTTCAATAATCTCTCCTGCGTTGTCGGTTGCATTTTCCATTGCCATACGGCGTGCGGAAAGTTCTGATGCAATTGATTCACATACCGCGCCCCAGACTATACCGCTGATATAGTGCGGAACGATTTTGCCGTAAACTGAAGCAGGGTCGGGATCGTATTCCATAAGCTGTTTTTTCTTCACAGTTTCTTCAGGGGAAGAGACTATGGGAAGAATTTCCTTTGATGTAGGAACCTGCGAAATGATGTTCACAAACCCCGTATAATAAATGTCGAGAGATGTAAATTCTCCTTTAAGGAACGCCTGTGAAAGAGCCTGACCGATGCTGTTACAGTCGCTGATGCCCAAATCTGCGGCAATCTGGTACTCGGTTGTAAAGAATGTTACATCCTTTTTGGAAAAATATTCCGCAACCTTTTTACCAATGGGGAAAATAATATCGCCGTCATTGTAATTTATAGATTTGAAAAGATTGTTGTTATATCCGCCTGCAAGACCTCTGTCACCGGCAATAACTATATGACAAGCTTTTCCGCCCTCTTTTTTTACGGTGAAAGGGGAGGAGAAGTCGGTCGAATTTGCCGCTATGTCAGAAAGCGTATCTGATAAGATTTCAAAGAAAGGACGACTCATCTCTATTCGTTCCTTCGCCTTTTTCATCTTACTTGTCGCAACAAGCTGCATAGCTTTTGTAATCTGGCGGGTGTTTTCAACGCTCTTTATTCTGTTTTTTATTGCTTTCATAGAAGGCATTGTGTGTCACCTACCTTATTTAGTGCTCAAAAACTTTTCTGCGCATTCCGTAACTGCTTTTTTAATCATTTCTTCTGTTTCTTCCGAAAGAGCACCTGTCTGTGCGATGTTTGAAACAATCTTGGGATATGTGTTATCTACATAATCGTAGAGAACTTTTTCAAACTCTCTCACATCCTCGGGTGCAATATCCTTTAAGAATCCGTTTGTAACAGCATAGATAATAACTACCTGATGCTCAACACTAACGGGAGCATTTCTATCCTGCTTTAATACTTCAACGATTCTTTCGCCCTGTTCAAGTCTTGCCTTGGTGTCGGGGTCAAGGTCGCTTCCGAACTGCGCAAATGACTGAAGCTCGCGGTACTGTGAATAAGCAAGCTTAAGAGTACCTGCAACCTTCTTCATCGCCTTTATCTGTGCGTTACCACCAACACGGCTAACAGAAATACCGGGGTTAACCGCAGGCATTACACCTGAAGGGAAAAGTGCTGTTTCAAGGAATATCTGTCCGCGTGTGATTGAAATTACGTTTGTGGGAATGTATGCAGATACGGCGCCTGCCTGTGTTTGAATGATGGGAAGGGCAGTAAGCGAACCTCCGCCGTATTCAGGAGCAAGACGAGCTGCACGCTCAAGAAGTCTTGAATGAAGATAGAATACGTCGCCGGGGTACGCTTCACGTCCCGGAGGACGACGGATAAGAAGTGAAAGCGCACGGTAAGCTACCGCATGCTTTGAAAGGTCGTCGTATATAACAAGGACATCCTTGCCCTGATACATAAAGTATTCGCCGATAGCACAACCTGCGTAGGGAGCGATATACTGCATGGGAGCAAGCTCGCTTGCAGTAGCGGCAACTACTGTTGTGTAATCCATCGCACCACTCTTTTCGAGAGTGTCAACAAGCTGTGCAACGGTAGATTTTTTCTGGCCGATAGCAACATAGATACAGATAACATCCTTGCCCTTCTGGTTGATAATTGTATCAAGACCGATAGTGGATTTACCTGTCTGTCTGTCACCGATTATAAGTTCACGCTGACCGCGACCGATAGGAATCATAGAGTCAATTGCCTTAATACCTGTCTGGAGCGGAACGCTAACAGATTTTCTTTCAATAATACCGGGAGCAGGAGATTCAATCGGACGACGCTCGGTTGTGCTGATTTCGCCCTTGCCGTCAATAGGCTGACCGAGAGCATTTACTACTCGACCAATCATATTTTCGCCAACGGGAACACTAACAACAGTGCCTGTACGCTTAACAATATCTCCTTCACGGATTTCGGCATCACTGCCGAGTATAACAAGGCTTACAAGGTTTTCTTCAAGGTTAAGTGCCATTGCAACTTCACCGTTATCAAACTCTACAAGCTCATTACTCATACAGTTGTCAAGACCTTTTACCTTTGCTATACCGTCACCAACTTCGATAACGTAACCGGTTTCTTTCTGCTCAATCTTATTGGAGAAATTTTTAATCTGGTCTTTTATGATTTTGCTGATTTCATCAGATTTAAGCTGCATATTTTCACCTTCTATCTAAAGTTGTTGGAAGCAATCTGCACTCTCAACTGTTCAAGTTTTGTGCGCACGCTTGCATCCGTTTGCGAGTTGTCGGTTCTTAATATCATACCGCCGAGAACGGACGGGTCAACTTTTTCTGTAAGCTCGATTTTTTTATCCCACTCTTTTTCAAGCTTTTTGATAAGCTTTTCGCGAAGTTCATCGCTGAGAGGGGTGGCGGTTATAGCGGTAACACGCTTAATACCGAGCTTTTCGTAGTAAAGTTTATCGTATTCCTTCACGCAGTCACGGAAAATGTGAATGCATCTTTTCTCGCAGAGTATTTTTAAAAGATTTACAACATACTCCATGTATGAAGAAAAAGCTTCATCTATAAGTTCAAAACGCTTCTCGGCAGGAATATTGGGAGAGTCGAGAAGAATCTCGTAATCCGGATTTTCAGAAAAAATCCCCGATACGCTTGCTATTTCTTCTTGGATTTTCTCAACAAGATTTTCATCCTCTGCCAGTGAAAACAACGAATGAGCATAAGTGAGTGCTAATGATTTCATTTGTTCTCACCCCAGCTGTCTATAAACTCTTCTACAAGCTTTTCATGGTCTTTTTCATTAAGATCTTTAGAAATAACTTTCTGTGCAATGTTAACTGCGATATTTGCGATATCGCCTTTGATTTCGCTTATAGCAGTTTCCTTTTCACGAACTATTTCTTTTTGCGCTTTTTCAAGAATTGCAGACGCTTCTTTCTTTGCCTCGCCAACGATTTCCTCGCTGCGAAGAGTTGCGTCGTGCTTTGCATCCTTCATAATCTTGGACGCTTCTTCCTTTGCCGAAGAAAGCTTTTCGTTATATTCTGATTCAAGAGCTTCGGCGTTTTTCTGTGCCACTTCAGCCTTTGAGTACATTTCGTTTATTTCCTTGTCTCGTGCTTCAAGCATATTGAGTACAGGCTTGAAAAGAAATTTTTTCATTAACAAAACAAGAATTAAAAGGTTTACCCATGTGAAAATCATTGTCCACGGGGCAAGTGATACGAATTCCTGAAATTTCTGCATTTTCTTCGCCTCCTTATACAGAATTTTGATGGCGGTGCATTGCACCGCCTTTAATTACTTAACAAGGGGGTTAGCGAAGAGAAGGATCATTGCAACTACAAGACCGTAGATACCTGTTGATTCAGCAACGGCACAACCGAAAAGCATTGTTGATGTGATATCACCCTTTGCTTCGGGCTGACGGCCTACTGCTTCTGCAGCCTTACCTGCAGCGTAACCCTGACCGATACCAGGTCCGATACCTGCGATCATTGCAAGACCTGCGCCTACTGCTGATGCTGCTTTAATAATTGCTAATTCCATAATAAATACCTCCAAAAAATTATTATATAAACTTTTAATTATTTCATTGTTTAGCGGGGTTTGCGCTTGATACATAAACCATTGTCAGCATACTGATAATGTACGCCTGCAAAAAGCTTGTGAATAAATCAAAGTAAACCGAAAGAATTGCAGGAAGACCTGCCTGGAAAAAGGGGATTGTACCAAGAACGGGAATCCAGCCCAGAAGCGCGTGGCTCAGTGCTGAAAGAGCGCCGTAGATAAGACCGGTGATAACAATACCCGATGCGATGTTACCAAAGTGACGGAACGCCATTGAAATCGGGTTTGCGATTTCGCCTACGACGTTAAGAGGGAACATAAAGAACACAGGTTCAAAAAATCCCTTGAAATATCCGACAAGTCCGTTGTTCTTGATGTTATAAAACTGAACCAGAACGAACGTTATCAGGGCAAAAGCCAATGTTGTGTTGAGGTCACCGGTAGGAGCACGCAACCCTGTAAGTCCGGAAAGACTTGAAAGGATTGAATATGAGAAAAGTGCTCCGATGTAGGGAAGAAAGTAGAGATTGTGTTTTCCCATGACTTCTTCCACAAGGTTTTTAAGCATAAGCACAAGCTTTTCTGCTACAATCTGTCTTTTTGAAGGATTGCGAACCGAAAGGTTTCGTCCCAGAAAGAAACAAACTATGCTTATTGCTATTACTACAAGCCAACCGTTGCGTATGGTTTCAGTTATCGGGATTCCGCCTAAAATCGGTATCTCGAATAATATTTCAGGACCTTTTACGTTCAAGATTGTTCACTTCCTTTTTTGTTGCGAGAAGATAAGAAACTTACAATATGAATTGCTATTCTTTGTGAAAGCAGAGGGATGATTGCCGCCCATAAATGTATAGTATCTATCATTGCAGCAAGAATTATCATAAGGGCAGAGAGTACAAGTCGCGCATTATAACTCATAGCCATCTGTGCCTTTGCACCGTCAGGGCTTTTTTCCATGCTTTTCTTAACAGAATAAGCAAGATAAAAGAAACTGCTGCATGTAAATGCAGTTCCGTACAGCACACCTATTAGAATATCAATTCGGAATGATAAAAATACGGAAAAAACTATAAATTCAACAACGGCCAACAAAAGTATTACAAGACATACTTTTGCCGCATCTTTATAAACTGAGTTATTATTCATCTTTCTTTCCCTTTCCTAAGTCCCGGGAACAAAACTTTATAAAAGTCATACCGCCGCTGCCTATTCCCATAAGAACGCCGATAACCATTACATAGTTTCCAAGGGAGAATTTATTTTGAAGCCAGTACGCTATCCCTATCCATATGAGAAAGGACACCATAACGCTGAGCCCAAGTCCCGTTACAGCGCTGAGCGCTTCAAAAATCTCTTTGCGACTGTCTTTATCCATAGCTTATAACCATTCAACGGGACGACAGCTTGTTACACCGAAATGATAAAGAATTGAATCAACAATTCTTCTTGATGCATTACCGTCACCATAGGGGTTAACTGCTACGCTCATCTTGTGGTATTCGCCATCGTCGATAAGAAGCTGTGAAGCAAGAGAATAGATAATATCTTCTTCTGTTCCTGCAATCTTAACAGTGCCTGCTTCTGCAGCTTCAGGTCTTTCTGTTTCGCCGCGAAGAACAAGTACAGGCTTGCCGAGTGCAGGTGCTTCTTCCTGAAGTCCGCCTGAATCGGTAAGGACAAGGTGTGCTTTGTTCATAGCGTTATGAAGAACGTCAACGTCAAGCGGTTCTACAAGATGAACACGCGGAATGTTACCTAAAATTGCGTTTGCAGTTTCGCGTACTGCAGGGTTAAGATGTACGGGATAAACAACTTCGATATCGGGGAAATCACGCACAAGTCTTGCCACCGCGCGACAGATGTTTTCAAGCGGAGCGCCGAGGTTTTCTCTGCGGTGTGCAGTCATAAGTATTATGCGCTTATCCATATCAATTCCTTCAAGAGGAGTTCCTTCAAAGGAGAAATCCTTCTTGATAGTGGTTTTGAATGCGTCAATAACAGTATTACCCGTTACGAAAATGCTATCAGGGTTAACACCTTCGTTTATGAGGTTCGCTCTGTTGTTGATTGTGGGAGAGAAGTGAAGGTCTGACAAAACGCCTGTAAGACGGCGGTTAATTTCCTCGGGGAAGGGGAAATATTTGTCGTATGTGCGAAGACCTGCTTCGACATGACCAACCTTAACCTGATTGTAATATGCTGCAAGCGAACCTGCAAATGTTGTTGATGTATCACCGTGAACCAAAACAAGGTCGGGCTTTTCCTGACGGAAAACTTCCTCAAGACCTGTAAGAGCCTTTGTAGTGATACCTGCAAGTGTCTGACGTTCTGTCATGATGTTGAGGTCAAAATCAGGCTTGATATCAAAAAGCTCAAGCACCATATCAAGCATTTCGCGATGCTGTGCAGTAACACAAACCTTGCAGTCGATAGAAGGTCTTGACTTAAGCTCGTAAATAAGCGGTGCCATTTTGATAGCTTCAGGTCTTGTTCCGAAAACTGTAAATACTTTAATCATAATATCCTCCTTATAAAGGGAATCTAACCCTGTATAACTCAAAATTAAAAACAATGCTTTTATTTATTGTCCTCTTTATCGCCAAGGGCATCGATTATTCTGGGAGTAAGCCATAAAAATAATACAAATCCCAAAAGAACCAAAGCCAATACCCAAAGTGAAATTGCACCTGTTGCGATAAGACCTACCGCAACTATGCAAAGGATGAGGCACAAAGCATATATTGTTGTAACGGCTCTCTTTTGTGAGAAACCGGCATCAATCAGTCTGTGGTGAAGATGTCCGCGGTCAGGGGACATAATCGGTTGATGATTTTTAAGTCGTCTCAAAATTGCAGAAACAGTATCAAAAATCGGGAGCCCGAGAACAAGAATCGGAGCGGCAAGAGAAATCACCGCATATCCTTTAAAGAGACCTTGTATCGAGGCAGCGCCGAGGACAAATCCTAAAAACATTGACCCTGTATCACCCATGAACAACTTTGCCGGGTTGAAATTGTAGGGTAAGAAGCCAAAACACGCACCGGCAAGTGCACTTGTAATGAAAGCAACTTCGCTTTCGCCTACTATAATGGCGATACAAAGAAGCGTCAATGCTGATATTGAAGAAACACCGCAAGCAAGTCCGTCAAGACCGTCAAGCAGGTTTGTGGCATTTGTGATTGCCAGAATCCATGCAAGTGTGACAGGAATAGCGAACCAGCCCAGTCCGATGTAGCCATATTCGGCGATAAATGAGGGAACTCTTATAAAGTCAATTCGCACTCCTGCTAAAATCGGGCAAAGAGCCGCGAGAATCTGAAAGACAAGCTTGAGCTTTGCACTCAATGCGTATATATCATCAAAAACGCCTAATATGACGATAATAAGGCAACCTATAGCAAGTCCTAAAAGTTCCTTGTCAACTTTTGCAAAAAGAAGAACACTTATAATAAATCCGAGAAATATTGCGAGACCGCCAAGCCTTGCCGTAGGCTTTTTGTGCATTCGGCGGTTATCCTTGGGAACATCTACCGCGCCTATTTTAAAAGCAAACTTTTTGACAAAAGGCGTTGTGATAAATGTTATTATAAATGCCAATATGAATGTGATTAGAATACTGTTTCTCATAACGATTTACTCCTCAGGGTAACTTAGATAATGAAGCCGACTTTCTTTTTAACCTTTGAAATTGTGCGGCGTGCAACATAACTTGCAGCTTCTGCACCATTTTTATATACGCTTTCAAGATAATCCTTGTTTTTCATAAGCTCATCATACTTTTCCTGAATCGGACGCAGATGCTCAACAATAGCTTCGCCGACAGCTGTTTTGAAATCTCCGTAACCCTTGCCTGCAAATTCGGCTACTGCCTCATCAATGGTTTTGCCTGTAACGGTAGAATAAATTGTGAGAAGATTGTTTACTCCGTCTTTACCTTCGCGATATGCTACTTCCGCTTCGGAATCTGTTACGGCGCGCTTTAATTTTCTCATAATATCTTCCGGCTTATCAAGAAGGAAGATGCAACCGTTGGGGTTAGGATCGCTCTTTGACATCTTTGCGGTGGGAGTCTGAAGACTCATAATCTTCGCACCTGCATTTTTTGCAGGGATATAAGCATCGGGAATTACGAATGTATCGCTGTAGAGTGTGTTGAAACGGTGAGCTATGTCACGCGCGAGTTCAAGATGCTGTTTCTGGTCTGCGCCGACAGGAACAAGGTCTGTCTGGTATAAAAGAATGTCTGCAGCCATCAGAACAGGGTAGGTGTAAAGTCCCGCATTGATGTTTTCGGGATGTTTTTGTGACTTATCCTTAAACTGTGTCATGCGGTTAAGTTCACCCATCTGTGTGAAACAGTTGAGTATCCAGCTGAGCTCTGCATGTGCAGGAACATGGCTCTGGATGAACATAATGTTCTTTTCTGCATCAAGTCCGCATGCAATATACTGTGCAAGGAGCGAAAGTGTGTTCTTGCGAAGTTGTGCCGCTTCCTGTCTTACAGTAATTGCGTGCATATCTACAACGCTGAAAATACAGCTGTATTCGTCCTGAAGTGAAACCCAGTTTTTAAGCGCTCCAAGATAATTGCCGAGAGTGATAGAATCGCTTGAAGGCTGAATTCCTGAGAAAATAACTTTCTTGTCGTTAATCATGAAAATACCTCTTTTTTTGCAGGAAAAAATATTCCTATTTAATAATAAAACATATTACTTTAAATATTACCACATTTTGGAGAATAAGTAAAGTGTTATTTTAAAAGATATTAAAGAAACGAAAAAGGATGCAGAGCACTGCTCTGCATCCTTTTAATTGTCAATTGATCAGTTTTTCTTTTTCGCTGAAAGTGCGAACTCTCCGTTAAGGTACATAGCCACAAGGCCAAGCATAACCAAAACGGAAGATGCATATACGATAACAGGGAAAAATTGCTTGTAGATAAATGAACAAATTGTTGCCGCTGTATCGCCGCCTATAATGATTGCCGCTATGTATCCGAAGAAGGTGAGACCACCTGCAAAAAGGCATATCATCATGCCCCAACCGAAAATTTCTTTCAGAACGGAAGATGCTTTTTTCAAAAGTTTTTTCATGATAAATACCTCCTTACACACCCATGATGGGAAGAATACCCATAAGGCACAAAACCTGCATTATAAACTGTGCGGCAACCCACCACAAATTGTTTTTGAAAGTCTTGCCAAAATCAGACTCGGCAAGCGTCATACCTGCATACATTCCAAGTCCCAGAGGTGGTGTTATTCCACACATTACACCGCAAATGCACGGAAGCATTGCAGCGGCAAGAAGGGGAGAAACTCCCGCTATAGCCAATGTTGAGATAAATGTCGGTCCAAATATTACAACGAGTGAAGAACCGGGAATAACCATGCCCAAAAAGCACGTAAGAGCGCATATAAAGAGCACCATACCAAATTTACTGAAATTCATCGAGACAATAAACTCTTCAATCTCACTTGCTACATTCAGGTTGCTGAAAAGAGCGCCTATCATATAACCGATAATACAAACTCCAATAGCAGGAGAAATTGTCTTTACGCCATCTGCGAACATTTTTGCGAGGGATTTAACAGAAACAACTTTCTTATCCTGTGCGATAAGGCAAGCGTAAATGGCACAGACGCCTGCTATGAAAAGAAGAATAGAACTTGAAAAATATTTTGCGCCTTCGGCACCGAGACGTGCAGTAAAGAAATTATCTTTAAATGCGTAATCAAGTGCAAAGGGGAGTAGGATGATTACGGGGAGTAACATACCCTTCCAACCGCTTTTCAGAACTTCGCGAAGAGGAGGAAGTTCGTTTTTTTCCATAGGCTTAACTTTATAGTATTTGCAGAAAATCCATACCATCAAAAGGCGCTGGAAAATAAACCAGAACGAAATTCCCCAGAGAACGATCCAGAAACGTCCCATAGTAAGGTTATCGCTGGGGTAAAGTGCAACATATGCGCCCAGTGCTGCAACTATATTTGATGAAGGGGGGATCATATTACCCATATAACTTGAATTGCTGCTGATGTTTGCAGCAAGTTCGCGAGGGAACCCCGATTTTATCATCGCAGGAATCGTAAGAGAACCTGTTGCCATAAGGTTTCCGGGACCACTACCTGAAAGCGCGCCCATAAATGAACTTGCTATTACGCAGACATAACCTGCGCCACCCGTAACTCTGCCCAAAAGCGAGAGTATGATTGCGATGCAACTATCAATAACTTTTGTCTTTGTCAGGATGATTGACATTGCAACGAATGCAACCATTGAATAAATAAGATTGGTGGAAAGACCTGTATTGATAAACTCGCCTACATCACCCCATGTGTTTGTAACAGCAAGGAGTATCAAAAAGCTAAGAAGCATAGCTTCATAAACCGGTCTTTTGAAAATGGAAAACCAAATAATAACCGTTAATAAAAGTATGCCAAGATAGATAAATGATAATGGCATAAAAAATCCTCCTTCATTATTCCGAAAAAGTTATAATTTGTATTCGATAACGGTTATAATGTAGCACAAGAATAAAAATTTGTCAATAGGAAAAAACAACACTTGAATATTTCGTTTGAAGGGGTTATAATGAAAGAAAAAACAGCTCACAAAAAGAAGGTGGAAAGTATGAATTCCCGCCAGTTACAGTACGCGATAATTCTTTCGGAAACAAGGAATTTTTCAAACGCGGCGCAGCGGCTCGGAATGTCTCAACCCGCATTTTCAAAGCATATAATAGCTCTCGAGGAAGAACTTGGAGTAAAACTTTTTGAAAGAAATACAAGCCCACTCTCGCTTACTGCGGCAGGCGAATTTTTCATCAAGAAGGCGAGGGAACTTCTTCTTTCCGAGGAATCTGTTATAGAGGCAATGGACAGATATAAAGAAGGCGAAAAAGGGAAAATAGTAATTGGTATTGCACCCTTCAGAAGCCTTTACATAATGCCCCGACTGATTGCCGCAATGAAGGAGCGATTTCCTGAAATCATGGTGTCTCTCATTGAAAAACCGCTTGCTGAACTCAAGAAAGATTTGCTTGATGGGGAAATGGATTTTGCAATTATGAATATGCCGGTAACTGAGCCGGAACTTCATGCGGTGTCGCTTCCGAAAGACACTCTGGTAATGGCAATTCCGAAAAAGATGCTCTGCCTTATCGACGGCAACGAAACTCCAAAGAGAATTAAAAACCTTTCCAAATGTGCGAAAGTTCCCTTCGTTACCGTGGGCGAACAACAGGAAATGCGAAAACTCTTTGAAAAACTTTGTGCAGTTTCGGATATAAATCCAGAAATCTACGCAAGTGTGAATGGAGTAACAACTGCATGGGAAATCGTAAAAGCAGGACTTGCCGCAACGCTTGTGCCTCGTCAGTTTGCACAGAAAGAAGCGGCAATTTATGATATTGAACTTATTGAAATTCAGCAAAAAATTTATGTTCGACAACCTGCTGTTGTAACGCGTGAAGGGCAGGTTATATCCGAACATATCGCTTTTGCCACAGAAGTGATAAAAGATATTCAGAAGAATTAAAAGCATGCAAAAAAACGCTCTCAGATGAGGGCGTTTTTGTAATTTCAGGGAAATAGTGTGAAAACTGTGAAAAAGCGCCAAAAAACTATGCACTCAAGCATTTTTTTTATGCAATTTTTGTTGACTAACTACTTATATTATGTTATATTAAGATAGTATGGGTATAATTATGCCCAAAAATTGTTGAAATGAGGAAACGAAATGTCAGTAAAAGTTCCATTTTCTCCCCCTGATATAACACAAGCGGAAATAGATGCAGTAGCCGAAGTTTTGCGCAGCGGCTGGATTACAACAGGTCCTAAAACAAAGCAGTTTGAAAAAGACATTGCAACATATTGCGGTACGGACAGAGCAGCGTGTCTTAATTCTGCAACCGCGGCGATGGAGCTTACTTTGCGTGTTTTGGGAATAGGCGAGGGTGATGAGGTTATCACCTCGGCATATACATACACTGCATCGGCAAGTGTAATTGTACACGTTGGTGCAAAGCTTGTTCTTTGTGACACTAAAAAAGATTCTTTCGAGATGGATTATGATAAGCTCGCAGACCTTATTACCGACAAGACAAAGGCAATCATTCCCGTTGATCTTGGCGGTGTTATCTGTGACTACGAAAAAATCTTCAGCGTTGTGGAAAGTAAGAAAAATCTTTTCAAACCCAATAACGAAATTCAGGAGAAAATGGGACGCATCGCAGTTCTTGCTGATGGTGCGCACAGTTTCGGTTCAATGCAGAAAGGAAAGATGGCAGGTAGTATTGCCGACTTCACATCTTTTTCATTCCATGCTGTAAAGAACCTTACAACTGCCGAAGGCGGTGCAGTTACATGGAGAAATATTGACGGTATTTCAAACGATGATATTTACCGCGAATATATGCTTCTTTCTCTCCATGGCCAGAGCAAGGATGCCCTTGCAAAAACACAGGTTGGTGCGTGGGAATACGACATCGTTTCACCTGCATACAAATGCAATATGACCGACATTATGGCAGCAATCGGACAGGCACAGCTTGACCGTTACGATTCTATTTTGGAAAAACGCCACGAGATTATAGGAATCTATGACGATGCGATGGATAACCTTGATGTGAAGTATCTTAAACATCACGGCGAAAATTACCTTTCCGACGGACATCTTTATCTTGTGCGCCTTAACGGAAAGGATTCAGAGTTCAGAAACGAGCTTATTATAAAAATGGCGGAGGAAGGTATTGTGTGTAATGTTCACTACAAACCGCTTCCGATGCATACTGCGTATAAGAATCTTGGTTTTGATATAAAAGATTTCCCCAATGCGTACGCGCAGTTTGAAAACGAAATATCACTTCCACTCAATACGAAAATGACTATCGAAGATGCAAAATTTGTTGCAGAAACATTTACCCGTCTTTTGAAAGGTTGATACATAGTGACGCTTAAAAAGTACGACGAGCTTCCTTCGTTTTTTCAGACTGAAGAAGTAAAAACATACTACGAAAAACTGGAAAAGAGGAAAGCAAGTCTTGTCATAAAAAGAATATTTGATTTTACCGTGGCTCTTATTGCGATTATCATTTTGTCGCCGATATACCTGATTCTTGCGCTCGCAATAAAGCTTGATTCCGAAGGCCCCGTCTTTTACAGGCAGGAACGCGTAACAACGTACGGCAGAAAATTTCGGATTTTCAAGTTCCGTACAATGGTCGTAAACGCGGACAAAATAGGAACGCTCGTTACGGTAAACCGCGATCCGAGAATAACAAGGGTCGGTGCGTTTTTACGCAAATTCCGTCTTGACGAAACGCCACAGCTTATAAACATCCTGACGGGGGATATGAGCTTTGTCGGTACACGCCCCGAGGTGCAAAAATATGTTGACCGCTACACCGATGAAATGAATGCAACGCTTCTTCTTCCGGCAGGAGTGACATCACTTGCAAGCATTTTTTACAAGGATGAGGATAAACTTCTCTCCACATCGGAAAACGCCGATGACACTTATATTGACGAGGTGCTTCCGGGAAAAATGGTGTACAATCTTGCTTACATAGAAAAGTTCAGCTTCTTTTACGACATAAAACTTATGGTAATGACCGTTCTCGCCGTAGTTGGTGTTGAATTCAGGAGTGTTGATGAAGAAAAAACCAAGGAGAGAGAGTATGTGTAAATTCATATCAGTTGTAATCCCTGTATATAACGAGGAAAAATATATAGTCGATTGTATCGAGTCTCTTTTGAAACAGACCTACCCGAAGGAAAGTATGGAAATCTTATTCGTAGACGGAAATTCACAGGATAAGACAAAAGAAATAATCAACAGTTATTCTGTAAAGCACCCTTATATCAGGGTTCTGGACAATCCTAAAAAGATAGTTCCCATATCTATGAATATCGGCATACGTGACTCAAAGGGCGAATACATAGTGCGATTGGACGCACACGCTGAATATGAGTATGACTATATTGAAAAATGCGTGTATTATCTTGATACAACCGATGCTGATAATGTCGGTGGCTGTGCAATTACAAAGGGACGCGGATTCATGGGTGATGCCATATCTGCGATGTGCAGTTCTAAATTCGGGGTGGGAAACTCCAGATTCAGAACTGAACAGGTAAGCGCATATGTAGATACTGTTCCTTTCGGTGCATTCAGACGCGAAGTGTTTGATAAAGTTGGACTTTATGATGAACGACTTGTGAGAAATCAAGACAACGAACTCAATTTCCGTATCAGAAAAAATGGCGGAAAGATATTCCTTGCAAAAGACATCATATTCTCATACTACTGCCGAGATACCGTAAAAGGTATATCTAAAATGGCGGTGCAAAACGGTACTTGGAATATTATTACTTCTAAACTGTGTCCGGGGACAATGGGATTGAGACACTTTATTCCGTTCCTGTTTGTTTTGTCACTGATTGTTCTTATTCCGCTTTCTTTTGCACTGGATTTGTTCTTGTGGCTTCTTTGTGCGGAACTTGCGCTTTATCTTGCGCTTGCGGTATATTTCACGGCTAAACTTAAAAGAGGCTTTTTGAAAAGTCTTATAATATTTGTTTTGTTCCCGATATTCCATATTTCATACGGAATAGGCTCAGTAATGGGACTTTACAAGGCAACGAAGTTTTAAGGAAAAATCATTCACAGGAGAATGGAAATGAAGAAAATTGCCATTATCGGCCACTTTGCATTCGGCAAGAAAATGTTTGACGGGCAAACGATAAAAACAATAACGACCGGTGAAGTTTTTAAAAAGCTTTATGGGGAAGAGAATGTTACCTGCGTGGATACGCACGGAAGAACAAAAACCCTTCTGAAAATTCTGCTGAAAATTTGCTCGGTTATGAAGCGCAACGACGAAATAATTATGTTGCCAGCTCATAACGGATTGAGGATATTCACTCCGCTTTTAAGCGTATGCAATATGCTTTTCAGAAAAAAGTTGCACTACATTGTTATCGGCGGATGGCTTGCGGAATATTCAGACAAGCATAAAATCGTGCAAAAGCTTCTTAAAAAGAACTTTGCAGGTATATATGTTGAGACATCTGTCATGAAAAAACAACTTGAAGAACGTGGCTTCAGAAACATTTTCATTTTACCCAACTACAAGGATATAGAAGTTTTGGATGAAAAAGATATGAACTTTGTAAAGGACTTTCCTGTAAAAGTATGTACTTTTTCGAGAATCACTCCGCAAAAGGGCATTAAAGACGCAATTGATGCTGTAGTGCAAATAAATGAAAAAGCCGGAAGAAATATTCTGACGCTTGATATTTACGGAATCATTGATGCAGAGTTTGAAGAAGAATTTCAGCTATTGCTTAAAAATGCTCCGGAATATATTTCATACAAGGGCAAGGTTGATTTTGATAAGACCGTTGGAACCCTCAGAAAATACGACATTCAGCTTTTCCCGACAAGGTTTAAAACCGAGGGAATCCCCGGTAGTGTTGTTGAAAGCTACTTTGCAGGGACACCGGTTATTTCGTCAAGGTGGAACAGCTTTGATGATGTAATTGAAGAGGGAGTTACAGGTATAGGATTCGAGTTTGAAAATTATGATGACTTTGTAAAGAAACTCGAAGAACTCGCCTGCAATCACGAAAAAATCAATCAGATGAAATCAGATTGCCTTACTGCAGCAAAAGAATACAAAAACGACTGCAAGAAAAAAATGGAATTGTATTTCTGACACATAAAACGATTGAGAGCTTGAAATATCTGAAGCTTAAGAATTTATCAAATCATACAATGGTATACAGGCAAGGTAGAAACTATGGAAAACACAATCAAACCACAAAAAATAATATCGCAGAAAATAGCAGAGTTTTTCTTTATGCTGTATATGATAACCCTGTATCTATTCGTAGATAAAGCAGAAACAGTTATTATATCAAAGCTTGTATTCGTTCTTTTTGCAGTATTTACCGTTCTTGCAGTTCTCCGAGGGAAAAACATCCATATCGGTAAAAATGTGATGACCGTGTATGTTGCATTTACCTGGATGTTTGCAACTGTGTTATGGGCGCAGGATAAGTATAATGCAACCTATATGGTGAAAACCATGTGGCAGCTTTTTGTACAATTTTTCCTGGTATACAATCTTTTTGCAGGGCAAACCAGCGCACATGATAAAATAATCAAAAACCTTTATATAGCCGGAATAGCCCTTGTTTGCTACAGTATATATATTTACGGCCTTGCAGACGTAATCGCTGAACTTGCAACAGGAAACATGGTGCGCCTCGGTTCAGAAATCAGTCAGGAAAATTCCTTTGGCACGATGAATGCAACAACGGCTGTGCTGGCTTTCTATTACTTGATATACAAGCGAAAACATAAAGTTTTTCACGTGGTTGTGGCAGCGTTGTCTTTCCTTTACGCTATGTCAAGCGGATCAAGAAAAGCAGTTCTTATGATATTTATCGGTGTAGCATTTCTTGTAATGAAAAAGTACAAGATTAAACATGCGTACAAGACTGTTGCAATCGGCCTTGTAGTGATGCTCCTTCTTATTTGGGCTACAAACCTTCCAATGTTTGACTTCATAAACTCAAGAATGGAAGGCATGGTGGCCCTGTTGAAAGGTGAAGAAGGTGCTGATTCCTCGGCTAAACTGAGGTTAAGGATGATAACAGACGGGTGGGAAGCCTTCAAGGATAACTTCCTGATTGGATATGGTGCGAATAATTTCAGGAATGTATCGCGCTACAGGTCGTATTCTCATAATAATTTCATAGAAATCCTGGTAGACTTTGGTTTGATTGGATTTACACTTTATTACGCAGTTTATTTACTGGCATTAAAAAATCTGTGGAAGGCGAAGCATGATTCCGGCAAGGCGCTTTTTGTGGTTTTTGTCGCAAGGCTTCTTATGGAAGTGGCTCTTGTTACGTATTACAGCAAATTACAATGGGTAATTATGGCATTTGCACTACTTGCCGTATCAAATGAAAGCAAGACGAGTACAGAGGCTGAAGAAGAAACTATTGTTGCAGAAGAACCAAAGCCCGCTAAGAAACCGGGCGGACGTGAACTGAAATTTGATAAATAGAGGAAAATGAAATGAAACGAATTTTATGCATAGTGTCAAGTCTTAATCAGGGTGGCGCGGAAACATTCCTGATGAAATTGTACAGAAATATTGACAGGGAACAGTATCAGTTTGATTTTTGCCTGATGAGTGATGTTGTCGGAAAGTATGAGGAAGAAGCTCTTTCTCTGGGAAGCAGGCTTTACAGAATTCCTCCGAAATCTGAAAATCCGATAAAAAGTTTTTTATCGCTAAAAAACATTGTGAAAGAAAACGGATATGAATATGTTATGAGAGTCAACGAGCATTCGCTTTCCGTAATAGATTTGATTGCCGCGAAACTGGGCGGTGCAAAAAAACTTATCATGCGCTCTTCAAACGCAGATTCAGGGTCAGCAAAAAGCAGAATGCTTCATAAGATGTTTCTTTTCCTTCCACATCATATTCCTCATGTTAAGATAGCTCCCTCAACAAAGGCGGCACTTTATACCTTTGGAAAGAAAAATGTGACAAAAGGAAAAGTATCAATAGTTAAAAACGGACTTCCTGTTGACGAGTTTGTTTTTGATAGTAAAGAGCGTGCTTCTTTAAGAGCAGAGCTTAATCTTGAAAATAAATTTGTGGTAGGACACGTAGGAAGATTTCAGAAACAAAAAAACCACAAATTCCTGATAGAAATATTTAATGAAATACATAAGAAAAACGAAAATGCCCGTCTTGTATTGGTAGGCGGAAATGGGGAATTACTTGACGAAACAAAAAAACAGGTAAAAGAACTCGGCCTTGAAAAAGAGGTAATATTCCTCGGTAACCGTAGCGATGTGCCAAAACTCCTTGGTGCATTTGACGTACTTGTTTTCCCTTCCTTTTTTGAGGGTATGCCCAATGTTGTTATAGAATCTCAGGCGGCATCTCTTCCCTGTGTGATATCCGATACGATAACCGAGGAAGCGGATATTACAGGTATGGTAGAGTATCTTTCGCTTGATAAAACAGCAGAAGAATGGGCTGAAAAAGCGCTGCTTCAGGCGCAGCGCTTTGAACGAAAAGACCTCAAGGAAGAATTTTACAAAAACGGCTATGCAATAAAAGCCGTAGTGGAAAGGTTTACAGAGTTAGTGTTTTAAGAGTTTTATTTAATTAGGGTGAATCTATGACTAATACGAAGAATTCAAAAAACAAAAAACCGCTGTTTCAAAGACTGGGAGAATTCTTTTACATCGTGTATCTCATAACGCTGTATCTTTTTGTTGACAGGGATGAAACACTTGTCATATCAAACATAGCGTTTATATTGTTTGCAGGATGTACCCTGTTTGTGCTTATTCAAAGAAAGAGGATTTACATCGGCAAAAAAATATTGACGGCATATATTGCGTTCACATGGATGTATGCAACTACATTCTGGTCAATCAATTCTTATTTAGCGAATGAAAGAATGAATACAATGTGGTTGCTTTTCATTCTCTTTTTCCTTACATACAACTTGTTTTATGAGAAAGAGGATGCGCACGCATATCTTTTGAAAGGTCTTTACATAGCAGGCATAGCACTGATTATATACAGCATCAAAACGTATGGCATTTCCGAAGTAATAGATATGATGTCGGCAGAGGGCGGCGTCAGACTGGGTTCAGAAATCAATCAGGAAAATTCATTTGGTATGATGAATGCCATAACAATCATAATCGCATTCTATTATCTTCTGTACAAAAAATCATATAAGCTTCTCCATGTGATAGTAATTGCAGGCGCATTTCTGTTTGCAATGTCAAGTGGATCGCGAAAAGCGTTGCTGATGATGTGTTTGGGTGTTCTTTTTCTTATTTACAAACGATACGGAATAAAAAAACTGTACAAAGTTATTGCTGTGGGAGTTGTAGTAGTGCTTCTCTTTATGATGGTAATAAAGCTTCCGATGTTCGATTTAATAAGAGGCAGAATGGAATCGACGTTTGATTCATTAAATGGAGAATCCATGGGAGATTCCTCCCAACGCCTGAGGTCAAGGATGATTGCTACCGGATGGGAACTTTTCAAAGATCGTATGCTCATCGGGTACGGGGCGAATAACTTCTGTATCCTTTCAGGCTACGGAACTTATGCACACAATAATTTCATTGAAATTCTTGTGGATTTCGGACTGGTTGGCTTTATTCTTTATTATCTGATTTACTTAATTGCTGTCAAAAAGTTGTGGGAATCAAAGCAAAATGAAAGCAAAGTTTTGTTGATTATACTGCTTATCAGACTAATGATGGAAATGGCGATGGTTACATATTACAGTAAACAGCAATGGGTTATACTGGCATTTGCTATGATTCACGCGAATACTTTAAAATCTCCAGCGAAAGAGAACTTACAGGAAGAGGTAGCGTTGGAATCCGGCGAAGAATACAAAGAGGACAAAGGTGATTTATATGAACCTGAAAAAATTAATGGCGAAAGCGACGAAAACGATTTCAAATCGCAACCTTGTGATACTGTACCTTCTGAGCAAGGAGAAAATAGCGCGCTTGATTACGGACAAGGCATATCTTCAGATGAAGTACCGTGCAATAATGGGGAAGAAACTCAATCTTGAAAATCCTCAAACATATAACGAGAAATTGCAATGGCTGAAAATACATAACCGCAAGGACGAATATACCATGATGGTAGACAAGTTCGCGGTAAGGGAATATATAGCAGAAAAGCTCGGCGAAGAGTACCTTATACCCCTTCTTGGCGTATGGGACGACCCTGATGACATTGATTTTGATGCTCTTCCAGACAGATTTGTATTAAAATGCAATCACAACAGTGGCACGGGAATGTGTATCTGCAAGGACAAGAGTAAACTTGATATTGAAAAAGTAAAAAAAGAACTTAAAAAAGGACTCAAGCAGGACTACTTCATAACTTCCCGTGAGTGGCCCTACAAAAATGTAAAAAGGCGTATTATAGCAGAACAGTATATGGAAGATAAAAATGGCGATTTCGTGGACTACAAATTCTTCTGCTTCAATGGAAACGCGGATAATGTAATGGTTTGCATAGAAAGACAAACGGGTAATCCGAGATATTACTTCTTTGACAGAAATTGGAAACTTTTGCGAATCAATAAACTTGGAGTATCGGCACCCGAGGGCTTTTCTTTACCAAAGCCTGACCGTATAGAAAAAATGTTTGAAATTGCAGACAAGCTTTCTGAAAATATGCCGTATTCAAGAATAGATTTATATGAGGTAGACGGAAAAATATACTTTGGAGAAATAACCTTTTTCCCAAACAGCGGATTTGGTGCTAATTTCCTCAAAGAAACAGACGAACTTTTCGGAAATATGATTGACCTTGACTTAGTAAACGAAAAATAAACTGTAAGACTGCGGAGGTTTCTTATGAAAATACTTATCGGAGCAGACATAGTTCCAACAAAATCGAATATAGAAGCGTTTTCAAGCGGTAACATAAACGCGTTTATAGATGAGAGCCTTGAAAAGAAGCTCGGCGAGGCTGATTTTCGTATTTTCAATCTGGAAACCCCTCTTGCTGATAAGGAAGCCCCTATCAAAAAAAGCGGACCTAATCTGATTGCACCTGCTTCATGTATCAACGGAATCAAAAAACTCGGTGCTGATCTTCTTGCGCTTGCAAACAATCATATTATGGACCACGGGGAAGAGGCTTTTAAAACTACACTCGAAACACTTTCCGAAAACGAAATTGCATATTTTGGTGCTGGCGAAAATATAAAAGAGGCAAAAAAACCTTACATAATAGAAAATAAAGGTAAAAAAATTGGGGTATATGCCTGTGCAGAACACGAATTTACCATTGCAGGTGAAAATCACGCAGGGGCAAATCCCTTCGATGCACTTGAAAGCCTTGATCATATTGCAAACTTAAAAGAAGAATGCGACTATGTAATTGTACTCTACCACGGCGGCAAGGAATACTACCGTTATCCGTCGCCTTATCTGCAGAAGGTCTGCAGAAAAATATGTGATAAGGGTGCAGATTTAGTCATCTGTCAGCACAGCCATTGCGTAGGATCTCGCGAAGAATACAACGGAAGTGAAATTGTATACGGACAGGGGAATTTCATATTCGTCGGTGTGTCAAACAATGAATATTGGAACAATGCACTTCTTGTTGAACTTAATTTAGAGGATGAGGCAAGCATTGAATATATTCCCATCGAAAAGAAAGACGGTATCATCGGAATTTCTCAGGATGAGAATATACTAAAGAATTTTAATCTCCGCAGTGAAGACATCAAAAACGATGGCTTCATAGAAGCTGAATACAAAAAATTCGCAGACAAAATGTATGGCGGATATTTAGAAAGAATATGCGGTGTAAGTTTGCTTTTCAGAATAGTAAATAAACTTTGCGGACACCGACTTAAAAAGAAAATCAGTGAAGAAAAAAAGCTTGTAATAAAAAATGTTATCCAGTGTGAAGCACACCGTGAACTTTTCTTAAGGGGACTTGAAAATGAGTGATATAGCAGTCAGCGTTTGTATAATAACCTATAAGCATGAAAATTACATTCGTCAGGCACTTGACAGTGTTTTTATGCAGAAAACGAATTTTAATTACGAGGTAATTGTCGGTGAGGATGCATCTCCCGATAATACCCGTCAGATACTTCTTGAATACAAGGAAAAATACGGCGACAAACTGGTTCTCATTTTGCACGATACCAATCAGGGCGTAAGCAAAAACGCAAGAAGCGTATACGCAAAAGTGCGCGGACGCTATATTGCAAACCTTGAAGGCGATGATTACTGGACTGACGAGAATAAACTTCAGAAGCAGTTTGACATACTCGAAAAAAACCCTCAGTACAGTGCTGTATGCAACGACTTTATGAGTATCAGCCCCGAGGGAGAGGTGCTTAAGAAAAGTGTTCTTAATCTCAAAAAAGATATAGTCAAAACAATGAATGACTGGATGAGAGAAGGATACAGTCTTCACACCTGCACTATTTTCAGAAGAAATATCTTCCCCGAAACGGGCGAGGAATATATAAAACTTAAGACTGCTGAACCTACGATGGGTGACCTCATAACATTCACACTTCTTTACGATGCAGGCGATATCTATGTGATAAAAGATGCACTGTCGGCTCATCGTATGGCAGGAAAGAAAGACACGTCAAGTTTTTCCTATTCTCAGAAATCGCGTGCGATAGAGCATACATATATGTTTATGAGAATCATCAGAAACGTGGAGAAATATTTAAATCACAAATACGATTTCTCCCCAAGAATATGCAATCGAATAGCATCTGTAAAACTCGGTAAGCTGACAGGAGAACTCTCCTATGATAAAGGAGAAATGAAAAAGCTGATGAAAAGCATTTCGTTTAAAATGCGTATTGATGTATATTACAGATTTATAAGAATGCTTTTGAAAAAAGTTTTCAGGAAATTGAGGTCATTATATGCAGGATAAGGAATTATCGAAAAAAGTTTTTTCGGGTATGAAATGGAAAGCAATCGAAAGATTCTTCCTTCAGTTTATAAATGCAGTTACACCTATGGTTCTTGCAAGGCTTTTAATGCCGGAAGACTTTGGTACAATTGCAATACTGTCTGTTTTTATCTCTATAGCAAGAACTTTGGTAAATAACGGGCTCGGAAACTCAATAATACAGAAAAAAGACAGCGATGACCTTGATTGCGCAACAGTTTTTTATACTCAGCTTATAATAGCGGTAATATGTTACGCCGTGCTTTTCATATCAGCACCGTTTGTTGCAATTTGGTATGAAAACCCCGAGCTTTCGCTGATGCTTCGCATAATGAGTCTTTCACTCATTGTTGATGCGCTTGGCTCTATGCAACTTTCTATAATGAAAAAGAAAATGCAGTTCCATAAAAGTTTTGTTATTTACAGTAGCGCAACAATTGCCTACGGTATTGTAGGTATAGGTCTTGCTTATGCAGGTCTTGGATGCTGGAGCCTTGTGTGGGCAAATCTTGCCAATAGTTTTGTTCAGCGACTGGTTTCAATCATAATGGTAAAGTGGAGACCAAAGTGGGAATTCTCTTTTGCAAGATTAAAAGCACTTTTCAGCTACAGCTGGAAACTTACTGTAGGTTGGCTTATAGGAACGCTTCATCAGGATTTGTATGTTTTGGTGGTTGGTAAGCGCTTTTCTTCAGCAACTCTCGGATATTATAATCGTGCAGGAAGTTTTCCACAGATTATTTCCAAAACCGTTACCGAAGTGGTTGATGGTGTAATGTTCCCCGCAATGTCACAAATCCAGGACGACCGCGAAAAGCTCCGAGGCATTACAAAAACACTCCTCTCGATGAACGCATACATATTGTTCCCTGTATTTTTAGGACTTTCTGCAGTAGCAAAAAATTTGGTAACAATAATCCTTACAGAAAAATGGCTTCCGTCAGTTCCAATGATGCAGATTGTCTGCGTAACGTATGCACTTGCATCAATTAATAGCTCAAATATGCAGGTATTTAACTCAATGGGACGTAGTGATATATTCATGAAGTTTGAACTTATAAAGCGCTCCATATCAATCGTGCTTCTTATAGCAGCGTCGTTCATAAATATTTATGCTGTAATAGTTGTGCTTCTCCTTATGGCAGTGTTTTCAAATCTGATGAATGCGTACCAGAATAAAAAACTTCTCGGAATAAAATACCGTGAAATTGCAAAATGTCTTCTCCCGTCATTTGTATGTGCCTTGGTTATGTGGGTTGCAGTAATGGCAGTAGGACTTATTAAAATGAATATGTTTGTATCACTTGGTGTTCAGATAATTACAGGTGTAATCACATATCTCGTGCTGTCATATGTATTCAGGTTACAGCCTTTTACATACTTGTTATCGTATGTAAAAGGTGCAATTAAAAAGTAAAAGCGGAGGTGCTCTATGAAAGGGCTCGTTTTAGCAGGTGGATTCCCCCAGATTGAACTTATAAAAGAAATAAAAAGAAGAGATATTGAGGTAATTCTGGCGGATTATAATAAAGAACCCGTGGCAAAAAAGTATGCCGACAAATTCTATCAGGCATCAACACTTGATGTAGAGGCAATAACAAATATCGCAAAAGAGGAAAAGGTGGATTTCCTTATCACCGCGTGTACCGATCAGGCGCTTCTGACCGTTGCCAAGGTGTCCGAGGAATTATCTCTCCCTTGTTACATAGACTACAAGACCGCGCTCAATGTAACAAACAAAGAATATATGAAGAAAGTCTTTGTTGAAAAGGGAATTCCCACTGCGCGTCATATCACTGCAGGGGTGATAAGCGAGGAGGATATCAGACATCTTCGCTATCCGCTTATCGTAAAACCCGTTGACTGCAACAGCTCAAAAGGCGTAAAAAAGGTAACAGATTATGAAGAACTTAAAAAAGCCTTTGCAGATGCAGTGAAGTTCAGTCGTACTGATACCGCGGTTATTGAAGAATTTGTATCAGGCATTGAAATCAGCGTGGACATCTACGTTGAGGATGGTAAGGCGAATGTCCTCTCCGTATCAAAATCCGAAAAAATAGCATCCGATGAAAAATTCGTTATATTCCGTGGCGGATATCCCGTTCGTGAGGCGCAACCTGTTATGGAACAGATTAAAGAAACCGTGCAGAAAATTGCCGATGCGTTCGGACTTAAAAACACTCCTATGCTTGTACAACTTATAACCGACGGAAAAGAAATAAATGTGCTTGAATTTTCTGCACGCACAGGCGGTGGCGTAAAATATATTATGATTGAAAACGCAAGCGGATTTAATGTTATAAAAGCCGTTGTAGACCTTACACTCGGTGAAAAACCGCATTACGAGGTCAAGGAAGGCACAGCCAGATATTTTGTAAATGAATTCATATATTGTAAAAAAGGAATATTTGATAAACTTTCCGGATTTGAAGAACTGAAAAATGAAGGAATAATGAAGGATTACTACCTTTTCAAGTGGAAAGGTGCAGAGTTTGAAAAGGTTGAAAACAGCGGCGACAGAGTCGGTGGCTTTTCAGTCTGTGCAGATAGCTTTAGCGAACTTTGCGAAAAACACGAAGAAATTGCAAAAAGGATCAAGGTGCTTGACATAAACGGAAATGATATCATGCGCCATGATTTACTTACTGATTTACAAGAATAATTAACCAAAAGAGAATAATCCGAACCTGCCTTAAACGGTGAAATTTCGGTATCTTTTGGCTTGTCATCCTTGTAAGGCACAAAGCATTACTGCCTCTTCCGCACCAAAATCTACTCAAAATTTCATCCGTTTTAGGTCAATGGAATTTTTAGAGAGCAGATTTTTGATTGCGGAAGGCAAAAACGCAGGTAATCCTGACGGATTACCGAGTATTTTAACACATCGAAAGCGGAAATCTGCCTCTGAAAATCAGAGTTCGGATTACTCGCTTTTGGTTAAGAAAAGAGTTTTTCTATGACTAAAATCAATGTAACACGCTCTTCAATGCCCTCTTACGAGGAGTATTGCGAGGCAATCAAACCGATATTTGAATCAAGATGGCTTACCAATATGGGACCAATCCACAACGAGTTTGCAGATAAAGTAGGCGCATATTTAGGGGTGGACAATGTGTCACTTTTTACAAACGGACACCTTGCGCTATGTATCGCAATCCGTGCACTCGGACTTACGGGCGAGGTTATCACAACCCCGTTTACATTTGCATCGACAACTCACGCGATTGTTGATTGCGGACTTACTCCCGTATTTTGCGATGTTAATCCCGACACATACACCATTGACGCGGATAAGATAGAAGCGCTTATCACCGACAAAACAAGTGCTATTATGCCCGTCCATGTTTACGGAAATGTCTGCGATGTAGAAAAAATTGATGCTATTGCAAAGAAGCATAACCTTAAAGTTATCTACGACGCGGCGCACGTTTTCGGCGTGAAAATAGGGAATAAAGGTATTGGATCATTTGGTGATGTCAGTATGTTTAGCTTCCACGCAACAAAGGTGTTTAACACAATTGAGGGTGGATGTCTTACATACAGCGACAAATCCCTTGAGGAGGAAATAGGTGTACTCCGTAACTTCGGTATTACAAGTCCCGAAAGTGTTGACGAAGTCGGTACAAACGCCAAAATGAACGAATTTCAGGCGGCAATGGGACTTTGTAATCTCAAATACATTGATGACTGCATAAAGAGCCGCAAAATTGCCGAGGAAACTTATCGTAACAGGCTCGGCAATATAGAAGGAATAACACTTTCTCCGATTCAGGAGGGTGTGACACAAAACCACGCATATTTCCCCGTGCTTTTTGACGGGTATAAAGAAAATCGTGACGAGATTGCAGAAAAACTTTCGGCAGAGGGAATTTTTGCAAGAAAGTATTTCTATCCCATCACAAACGAATTTTCCTGCTACAAGGGGAAATATAACGGCGAAACTCCCATAGCAAAGAAAATTTCCGAAAACATCCTCACACTTCCGATGTATGAGGGACTTTCAAAAGATGATGTAAATAAAATTTGCGATATAATTTTAAGATAAGGGGACACGAAAATGAAAGGTATAATTCTCGCAGGCGGAAAGGGTACACGCCTCTATCCAATGACAAAAACAGTTTCAAAACAGCTTCTTCCCATATATGACAAACCACTCATCTATTATCCGCTCTCAACACTTCTTCTTGCAGGGATAAAGGATATTTTAATCATCTCCACTCCCGAAGATACACCTATGTATGAACAGCTTTTGGGTAGCGCAGAAAACCTTGCAATAAAGCTTACATATAAGGTGCAGGATACACCTCGCGGACTTGCAGATGCATTCATCCTCGGCGAAGAATTTATCGGCGACGACAGCGTATGTCTTGTGCTTGGCGATAATGTGTTCTATGGTCAGAACTTCACAAAAATTCTTAAGGATGCAATGGAAAATAACACAGGTGCAACAATTTTCGGATATCCCGTAAGCGACCCCCGTGCCTTTGGTGTGGTGGAATTTGACGATGATTTCAATGTTGTTTCAATCGAGGAAAAACCCGAAAATCCCAAGTCAAAATATGCAGTCCCCGGACTTTATTTCTATAACAACGACGTAATTGAAATTGCCAAAAATGTAAAACCCTCCGCGCGCGGAGAAAT
>JAZREK010000001.1:0-5647 GCA_045660765.1 Clostridia bacterium | reverse complement strand
GCTTCTGCTACAGGTGCGGGGGCTTCTGCTACAGGTGCAGGTGCTTCCTCTACAGGAGCGGGGGCTTCTACTACAGGTGCAGGTGCTTCTGCTACAGGAGTGGGGGCTTCTGCTACAGGTGCGGGGGCTTCTGCTACAGGTGCGGGAACTTCTGCTACAGGTGCGGGAGCTTCTGCCGCGGGAGCGGGAGCTTCTGCCGCGGGAGCGGGTGCTTCTGCCGCGGGAGCGGGAGCAGGAGCCATCGACTCCTTATATGCGCGTACAGCATCCTCGCTCATCAGACGCAAAATGTCTTCTTCAACGATTCTTCCGTCCGCTCCGCTGGGGACTATAGAAAATACATCTATATGATTCTGTTGCGCAAGCAACCATGCGCGACGGGTAACCTTGGGAACTCTTTTTACCATGATTATTTTTCCTTTCTGTTCTGCTTTTTTGCAAATTTTTTAAAATGAAATTTATATTTTAGTTATTATATAGCATTGCATCATTTATAAGTATAGCATTTAACTTTTGGCTTGTCAACTAAACATACAAAACCTTTCTATGTTTTTTCACATAATATGTCAATATTGAAAAAACAGGGCAAATTTTTTCATTGGTTTTTTCGTTTTTTCGAAAATTCTATTGACAAAACGGGGATATTCCATATATAATTATTATATTAAAAGTACGTTTTGGATTACTTTTCGCAAAGGAAACTGTGGTTTTTTAAAAATCCAAAGCCGTAAAAAATAATTGATTTTTAATTTTTAGGAGGAATACTCGAATGAATACCAATCTCAGACCGGATTCCATGGCTCGTATTTCCACCCCTGAACTCGCAGAGGCTTTCATCGCAGAACAGATCGCAGAAGTTCGCGCTCAGGTTGGCGACAAGAAAGTTTTGCTTGCCCTTTCCGGCGGTGTTGACTCTTCCGTCGTTGCCGCTCTTCTTTTGAAGGCAATCGGCAAACAGCTCGTTTGCGTACACGTTAACCACGGTCTCATGCGCAAAAACGAAAGTGAAGCAGTTATCGAAGTCTTCCGCAATCAGCTCGACGCAAACTTGATTTACGTTGACGCAACCGACAGATTCCTTGACCTTCTCGCAGGCGTTTCCGATCCCGAGCGCAAACGTAAGATCATCGGCGAAGAATTCATCAACGTATTCGCTGACGAAGCACGTAAGCTCGACGGCGTATCCTTCCTCGCTCAGGGTACCATTTACCCCGACATTCTCGAAAGCGTTAAGCAGGGCGAAGGTAAGAAAGCAGTTAAATCCCACCACAACGTTGGCGGTCTCCCCGCTGACCTTGCTGAAAAATTCGAACTCGTTGAACCCTTGAAGCTCCTCTTCAAGGACGAAGTCCGCGTAGTCGGCAGAGCGCTCGGTCTCCCCGCTGAAATGGTTGACCGTCAGCCCTTCCCCGGTCCCGGTCTCGGCGTTCGTTGCCTCGGTGCAATCACCCGTGACAGACTCCACGCACTCCGTGAAGCAGACGCGATCCTTCGTGAAGAATTCGCAAATTCCGGTCTTTCCAAGACCGTATGGCAGTACTTCATCGCAATCCCCGATATCAAGAGCGTTGGTGTAAAGGACGAAAGCCGCTACGAAGGCTGGCCCGCTATCATCCGCGCCGTCAATACCAAGGATGCTATGACCGCCACCATCGAAGAAATCCCCTACGCTATTCTCCACAAGATCACAAATAGAATCGTTACCGAAGTCGCAGGCATCAACCGTGTCCTCTACGACCTCACTCCCAAGCCCACCGGTACCATTGAGTGGGAATAATACTAACCGGTTTACAAGTGCCCGAAAACTCTTGCGTTTTCGGGCACTTTTTGCAAAAAGCATATCACTGATACCGCAAGTGATACCAAATTGATACCACTATTCTGTTTCAAAAAACGACAGATGATCTATTAACGCAATAAAGAAGGAACAACCTATGGCACTTGAAAAAACTGTTTTGAACGAAAAAATTGTTTCGGATTTACTGTCCAAAAATTATGGCATATCTCCAATATCTACGAAGAAATTGAAACTTGGATCAGCGAACTGCTTTCAAGTATACGACGGCAACAAATATTATTTTTTGAAAGAATTTCAAAGTTCTTTTTCGGAAAATGCGGTGGTTCAAGAAGCAAAGCTATTGGAGTATCTTTCTGTTGCAGGTATTCCTACTACACGTTTTTACAAAACTCTTAATAACGAGTTTGTATTTAACTATCAAAATCATATTATTTGCTTGGAAGAATACATCGAAGGACAGGTGTATGACTATGATGATTTACCTATCAAATTCCTTCCTCAAGTTAGCAAAATGCTTGGTAGGCTTCATCAAGCTCTTAAAGACTATCCATTACCTATTGATATGTCCGATAAATGGCTGGCTTCCTTTTCTGCGGAAAATATGATAGCACAATACGATGCCTTGCTTAAGATCGCAGAAAGCAAGGCGGATGACAAAAACACTAATCAAATAATTGATGATTTACAGTACAAAAAGCAGTTAGCCATCCGATGTGAGGAATACAAAAAATATTATAACGGCATCACTTATTGTTCGACGCACGGTGATTTCCAAGGTTGTCAGCTCATTTTTGAGAAGGGTGAAATCAAAGCAGTTATTGATTTTTCTTCTGCTTCTTGTTTGCCCGTTACTTGGGAGATCATGCGCTCTTTCGTTCAATCCTCAAATTATTGCAGGACTAATGCAACAGTAAATATTAAGGCTTTCTGTGAATATGTGCGAGAATATCTGAAGTTTTCCCCTCTCACAAAAACGGATATGATCGCTATGCCGTATGTTTATTTGTTTCAGCTTGCACGAAGCAAGTATGGTTATCCGCAATATTTGAACTCTGATTCTGAGGATAGAGAGGGATTGCTACAATTTGCTTTTTGGCGAACAAAAATGTGTAGGGAAGTTGAGAAAAACGCAGAAGCGATTTCTCACGAATTGCTAAAACTATAGTTGAAATAATTGTAATTTTTCCGACTTTGTGTTATAATGAGTATGCTCTAAAAAGGAGCACGACCTTTACATCCACCTTGTATTCAAACCTCAAAGCCATTTGGAACTTCGGTACGAGCCAAGTATCAATTACTCAAAAAGAATAATCAATTTTTCTCCGCTGATTTTTCGGAAAATTGATACCAAACTTTGATACCAAATCAGTACCAAATGGGCTGAGAACACAGAGAATACAGAGAAAAACGAAGCAAAACGAGAGAAATCTCACGGAAATTAGCCAAAAATAAGGCAAAAAGTAACTGTGGGAAAGAACCTCAAAGCGAGTGGGAATAATTTCGCTGTCTCAGCAAAACCAAATTACTCTCTCCAGGGCAAAAACGATTGCCGTTAAGCCTTGTCAAAACCGCATAGTTTTAGACCTTGTTTCGTCGAAAGACGAAGCAAGGTCTTTTTGTTTTCCACACCCTTGTGAACTCACATATTTTCTTCCTTTTTTTCTTCTTTCTTTTTGTTTCTTTTCTTTCTCTTTTTCTTCTATTTTTCCTTATCTTTTCTTTTCAGGGAGTAGGAAATGAGAGAGAAATGGAGTGAGAACAGATTCGATTTTCTTTCCTCAAATATTCCTTTTTTGGGAAAAGAGGGAGAGGAGCAACTGGAAAAAATCGAAGGAAGTTCTTCCTCTTTTTCTTCTTAATTTTCTCTTTTTCTTCTTTCTGACTACCCTTCTCTTTTTCAGTTTTTTCTTCTTTTTCGGGAGGGGGAATGGAGGGGGAAAAGGATAAAGTAAATTGCCTTTTGCACGCCAAAAAGATTTTTCAAAGACAAAACGCAAGTCGAAAAAGCCTTATATATCAAGGGTTTTCGGCGCTCAAAGCGGATTTTTGATACCCAACAGAATAATAAACAACGGCAGGAATATAGAAATTCTTGCCGTTGTTTTTATATGCTGGTGCCGCTTCGGTGGCACCCTTATTTTATATCAGTTCACACATTTTCCTCAAAAATATGTTATAATATAAAAAATCCAAAAAACTTTCAAAAACGTGAGCCGTTTTTGAAAAAAGTATCGACTATTACTTATGAAGGGACTTTTAAATAACAACGAAGGAGGTGTGTTATGGAACTTCAAACAAAAGCGAACTCTGTAATGAGTGACAAGAAGATCGTTGACCTATATTGGCAACGTGACGAGCAGGCAATCAAAGAAACAGATATCAAGTACAAAAAGTTCTTGCTTTCAGTAGCGATGAACATTGTCCACGATATGTGTGATAGCGAGGAATGTCTGAACGATACATATATCGGTACTTGGAATGCGATCCCCCCGGCAAGACCTGTGGCATTACAGGCTTTTCTCGGATCAATCATGCGAAGAACGGCAATCGACCGATTCAGAGCAAACAAACGTCAAAAGCGTATCGCATCGGAATTCACCGTTTCGCTTTCCGAGCTTGAAGATTTCATAGCAGACGAGGGCGATATGAACGTTGAAATCGAAGCCAAAGAACTCGCAAAAAGCATAAGTAATTTCGTCAGATCTCTCCCCGACAGACAAATGTACATCTTCGTCAGCCGTTATTACATCGCTGATTCGATTGCAAGGATAAGTGATGAGCTGGGCTGTAGCGTTTCTACCGTCAAGCGAGAGATCGAAGCAATCAAAATTGGACTCAAAAAACATCTTGAAAGTGAGGGTTATTTACCATGACACAAGAAAAACTCATAGATGCTATTACCGCACTCGATTCGGATATCCTTGAACGGTATTTCACCATGAAAGCAGAGCTGGCGGAGAAAAAGAAGCCGAAAAAGCGCACTTGGGTTAAATGGGTGTCGATGGCGGCGTGTTTTGCGCTGATTATGAGCGCAATCATCGTTGTACCGACGTTATGCAAGGATGATCTCTCATTCGGACTTCCTACTGATATAGACAATATTATTTGGAACACAGATACAGGAGATTCACCCGGCATCAGTATAGAAATACCGTTATGGGAAGGTTGGCAAGTGGATTCATATTCACTTTATCAAGAATTGGAAAAAGCGGATCCCGATCAATATTTTGCGTTGCATATATCTAAAACCTTTTGGGACGGATTTGTTTACAACGGAAAAACCGTAGCTCAAATAAGACAAGAGAAAGAAGATAAATATATTCTTTTTGAAAAACTCGCTCAACTTCTGAAAGATGGTGATATATTAAAGTACGGTGACTTGGTATATACAATAGGGACTCCCGAAGGTGAAAAATGGGCAAAAGAGCTGTACGACGAACGGATTGAATATTACGGAGAAGAACTTTTGTCGAAGTATATAGTGGACGGTAAATTTAATAAAGCTCAAGTGGAGGAAGATAGTTCAAATGCTATTGCTGAAGCGGAACAGTTAGAAATTATGGCTGATGATGCTTACAAGGCTTATCACAGTAGCTATGTGGATGATACCGAAAAAGTTTTCTCCGAGTTGGGATTGTGTACTATCGTTAAGAACAATAAATTGTTTGTTTTCATTCAAAAAGAAAAGCTTGCGAATCTTGAAGTGGCAGATAAGGGTGGTTATAAGTTAAGTCTTGCAAAGCGTAGAAATTACGAACACGAAGAAGGCGATATACCCACTTATGAAAACAAAGTACAAGGCTTTGCACTTGAAAAGATAGAATGTGAAACTTTCGATCATTCCTCGCG